>JAFVAA010000485.1 GCA_017476305.1 Lachnospiraceae bacterium | reverse complement strand
CTTATTCAAAGCCCTCCTCTATCTCTCTAATAACCGGAAATATTACCCTCTGTGAAAACGGATAATTTTCAAAAATATACTTTTTATCGGAATCCTCCTGTCCAATCAGCCATTCCAGAAAGCAGCGATATGTAACAATATTATCCAAACTACCCTGCACATCATTTCTCCAAAACACAAAATTCGGATTCATAAAATCCTTGTGCTTTATAGAAAGAATAACCCCTTGTCTTTCTATCGCTTCTGTAAAGCAATTAGGAATTTCTTCATCATTTTGACATCTATAAACGAATTCCATAACCGTTTCCGGCACCACATCCCAATACGGTTCCTGATATGCCATTTCTATAAAATATTTTTTTATCTGATAAACCAGAGGATCTCCCGAAATATGCAATACATTTTGCAACGTAATTTTTTTCGTGACATTTCTTGAATAGAAATCACTCTTTTTATATAAGGGTATTTGATATTCTATAAAGTAATCAAAAATAAATTTTAACTCCTCATTAACCAGATTTAAAAATTCTTCTATATCATCAAATTGTCCATCCAGCGAATAATCATTTAGTAAAAAAACCATCCTTTATACTCCTATCATACGGCTCATATCTATATCAAACTGATCAAATAAATCCTTCCTCTGATTCTCAATTCTTCCCATCCGCCCTATCTGTACCAACATAGCTTCCGTATTATGCGAACCATCCTGTGAGGTAAAATAAATATTGACATCCTCTTTTTTCATCTCTCCACTGGTAATACCGGCGCGAAATCCATTGAAAATATGATCACTATGCGATTCTAAAAAAGCTGCCGGTCACATTGCGAAATAAAATATAAAAATTCGGCAACCCTGGATTGCGCAGAAGGATGTAAATGTATTTCCGGATTTTCTATCACGAGCACGGAATCCTTCAGTGAAGCCAGACAAACAACCAGTACACTAATCAGATAGCTTACACCAGATCCGATATTTTGAGGTCGAATTTCATTGATATCATTCATACTATACGAAGCCTGGACATAATCTGTACCTGGAATCTGTATCGTTTTTATTTCTGCTCCTACAATATAATGTAACCACCAATTCACCTGTCCAAAAAGGGTATAATCCTCTTCATATTTACACATTCTCTGCTCTATAAGATCCAAGGCATGTGCATTCAGGTATCCGATAGCATACTGTCCGTTGACACCAATCAGATCATGTATACTCATATCTTTTTCATATACGCTTTTTGAACCAATCCTGTGACAGGACAGATATTGAATTTTTTTCCCATGTATATCAAACTAGTCATAAAAAAAATTTCCCTCCGATATATCCTGAGTACTAATTTTCAATCTGCCATCCGGTTTTTCTATTACCTTTTTCATAAAATGTCCATCCGTATCTGTAACAGATATACCAATAACCTCATTTCTCAAATAGAAACAGCGGTTTTCTTCAAATCCCCCCAGAGAAACAAAATCTCCATTTAATCCCTGTAATTCCCCTGTCCATTTTACCCATCTTTCACTCTTTCTATGAGATTTACAATTTCCACGCCGGCCTTTTTCTGAGCCATCTGTAAATATTATAGTCACTTTTTCATATAGCATCAAAAAAAACTTTACGCTCATTTTCATCCGAACAATTCCCTAACCTTCGCCATCCGCTCCACCACCGGTACCCCGAACGGACATCTGGTTTCACAGCCACCACAGGAAATGCAGTCTGATGCATTTTTTTCCAATGCCTCATAGTGTGCCTTTACCGAAGCCGGAACCTCCTTCTGCATAGTCGCCAGGTCATATAATTTATTCACCATGGCGATATCAATATCCGATGGACAGGGTTTACAGTGATTACAGTACATGCATCTTTTCCCATAGGCATGGTGTGGTGCCGAAGCAAGCACACTTCCATAATCCTTTTCTTCTTCCCCTGCCGTTTCATACGCCACAGCATCTGTCACATGAGAAACCGCAGAAAATCCTGCCAGAATACTGGAAACTGCCGGCCTCGTCAGACAGTAGTGAATACACTGAATCGGTGTCATCGCCACGCCAAAGGGGGACGCATCTGCCTGAAACAGTCTTCCACCTGCAAACCCCTTCATCACGGTAATCCCTATATCGTGCTGTTCACAGAGATTATAAAGCTCTGCACGCTCCGGCTCCATTCCGGCAAGCGAAGCATCATATTTTTCCGCAAAATAATCATCAATGTTTTCTGTCGGCGGCATCAGGTCAAATGCCGGGTTGATAGAAAAGAGAAGCATTTCTATTTCACCGGAAAGCACTGCTTTTTTTGCAACCTTTGGATTGTGAGAGCTGAGCCCGATGTGCTTTATCACTTCCTTTTCCTTTAACTCATGCACGTAGGAAAGAAACGGACCATTCACAATCTCCTCCCATTCCTTTTCCGAATCTACATAGTGAATCATGCCCAGGTCAATGTAATCCGTCCCCAGTCTTTCTAGTAAATCAAAAAAAGCCTCCTTCACCTTCGGTAAATCTCTGGTTCGCACATACTGACCATCCTGCCAGGTAGAGCCAATATGCCCCTGAATATACCACCTTTCCCGCTGCCACCTGATACACTCTCCAATAGCAGAGCGTACATTCGGCTCCGACATCCAGCAGTCTAAAATGTTGATTTCCTGCTCCTCACATGCCTGTATAATCGCCTTGCAGTCCTCTAACTTCATCCGCTCCAGCCACTCAGCCCCCAGACCGATTTCACTGACCCTCAGTTCCGTTTTTCCAAGTCTTCTGTAGTTCATAGATTTCCTCCCTTTCTGTTGTTACTAATCACAGCTCCTCACATACCCATCTTCCCTAAATATTTTTCCGGTACTCCCTCGGCGACATATGATACTTTTCCTTAAACACTCTGTTAAACGTTCTCTGGCTTTCAAAACCGGCTTCCAACCAGATTTCCGTAATCGGAAGAGTTGTATAGTTAAGCTTATGTTCCACT
>JAFVAA010000484.1 GCA_017476305.1 Lachnospiraceae bacterium | reverse complement strand
GCATCTTCCTGAAGGCTGCGGATCGCCAGCTCAGCCTCTTTCTTCTTTAATTCAAAGTTTTCTTTGATCAGGATAAAGTCCTCACGCTCCACCACGCCGTCCTTGTAGTCCTCATAGAGTGAAACGAGCATCCGGTTATGCCGGTTGATCTCCTCCTCATTGGCGGCAATCCGTTCCTGTATCTTCTTTAGGTCAATGCTGTTGTTGCGTAGCTGCCCCGCCTGCTTTACGATCTCGTCCGCCTCGATCAGTTCCGGTACCAGCTCCTGAAGGGAACCGAGCACCTGCTTTTCCAAAATATCCTCACGGATACGGTGGGGCGTACATTTTTTGAAATTCTTGTTGTTGGAACACATATAGTAGGCGTATTTCTTGCCGCCCACCGTGGAGCATTTACGTGTCATCAGGCTGCCGCAATCAGCGCAGACCGCTATGCCGGACAGGGTGTAGACCGTCTTTTGTGAGGGTGCTGTCCGCATATCTGTCTGAAGAAGTCTCTGCACGATCCGGAAGTCCCTCTCGCTCACCAGCGCCTCATGGTTATCCTCTACTACCGCCCACTTTTCCTTATCCTTCATCACCACGGTCTTGATCTTGTGGTTCGGTGTGGTAAACCTCCCCTGTATCAATGTCCCGGTATAGATCGGATTAGTGGCGATCCGGCGCACCGCCGTTGCCGCCCACTGTGCCCTGTCCTGTCTCTTGAATGCGTTTTTGTAATTGATGCCGCACTCTATCTTATATTCCATGGGCGAGGATATTCCCATGGTGTTCAGCCGCCTGCTGATACTGTCAAGGCTCATGCCCGACTTGATCCACTTGAAGATGTCCTGCACCACATGCCCGGCAAACTCGTCCGGTATGATGACATTGTGGTCGGCGGGTGATTTCTTGTACCCATAGGGGCAGTAATTCCCAACATATTCACCGTTCTGCCGCTTTACCTCCAAGTGGCTGCGGATCTTTATGCTGATGTCACGGCAGTATGCGTCATTGATCAGGTTCTTGAACGGGATCACGATCTCTGCCGATTGGTCATTACGGTTCAGGCTGTCATAGTTGTCATTGATCGCTATGAACCGCACACCGAGAGCCGGGAATAATCTCTCTATGTATCGCCCGGAATCAATGTACTCCCTCCCGAAACGGCTCAGATCCTTTACCACGATGCAGTCCACCTTGCCGTCCTTGACATCCTGCATCATCATCTGAAACCCGGGGCGGTCAAAATTCGATCCGCTGTACCCGTCATCCTCGCGCACAGAAACAACCTGTATGTCTTTTTTGTCCTTCAGGAAATTTAATATCAGGGATTTCTGATTTGAAATACTGTTGCTCTCCGCTTTTTTTGCATCAGCAACATCACCATCTTCCTTAGAAAGTCTAACGTAGATGGCAGCTTTATAGATGTGTTCTCTCATAAACCACCGCTCCTTTCGATTTCTAAGTCAGAGGAAACCGAAAACCAAATGTGGCAGTATGAGAGTTGCCTATGAAATTTAGTCCTTACTCAGATACTACCACATTTTTGTCCCGTTATCCATATTTTTCGAAAAATTACATTAAAATTTTATGTGTCTGTAATGTGCATTTTTTGCACATATCCCCGTTTTAGCTCTCTGCCAGCATTTTCACGAGATTGTCATGGAAACTCGTGCCGTTATTCGAGAAACTGATCTTGACCAGATACTCCGGGTGTTCCCTGCTGCGTCTGAAATACGGGTACTCATCCCCTTCCAACTGCTCCCTGATCCGTTCCTCCACCGGCTTGCTCATGTCTATCTTCCTGTCCCCAAAGAAACGGACTTTGTTTATATCCACTTCGGGAAAAGCCTTAACCTGCTCCATAAAAGCACCCCCTCTGCGCTATCCTCATGCCAAGCTGCACCTGCATTCCCGTGTCGATCTGCATCATCTGAACCTCTGAGACATTTCCGATCCGGTCCAGCAGCTCATACTGGCTCACGGAACAGAGCTGCTCGCATTGTGCGATACTGTGTTTCCACAAGCCCTGCGCCTCACAGACGTTCAGGAATACGTGCGTCGGCTGGAACACCTTCTTGTGTATCCGGCTGGTGAGCGGCACCACATGGATCACCATGCTGTGCATGTTTGCCTTGTCATTGCTCACGATGACCACCGGTCTTATCCCGTGCAGCCTGTGGTCATCCTGTGACTGCGGTTCCCCAAAATCCGCCATCCATATCTCGCCCCGGTTCACCTTGCCCCTGTCCGTCCCGATCCTGTTAATCTTCTCCATCGGCATTCTCCTCCCCGGTGCTGTCCGCCGCATTCTCCTCCTGAACAGCCTCCGCAGCATTCTCCGTCCCGGCACTCTCTTCCCTGATCATCTCCACCGCCTCGTCCTCCGTGGGACACTCGATGATCTTGCTGCCTTTCTGATCCTTCACTTCCGTACCAAATGCCCCTATATAGTGGCTGAGCCTTCGCTGCATTCCCGTACTGTCTTTCTTTTCCTGCTCTATCATGTCCGGCAGCATTCCTATTCCGGCTCCTTCCGGCACGACCTGATTGTCGCGGTCTCCGTCCCATGCAAGTGCCAGCCGCATGTATCCCCTGCTCTCATCATGGAAACTCACATCATGCTCCAGCCCAAACCCGATCAGCCGCTCCAGCGCATGTGCCTCCATCGGCATCTCATCCATGTCATTCACAAGGACCGCCCTGATCTCATTGCATTCGATATAGTTCCGCAGCCGTTCTTCGATATTCTCCACATTTGCCATCATCTCCACGATCTCAAGACCATGCTCCAGCGCATAGCTCTCCATCCTTGCTGCTGTCTCATCCACAAGCATTCCCCATATCACGATAATACATTTCTTTACTTCTTCCATATTTCCTCCATTCTGCCGCTTTTGTTCCTGCGGCATCTTCTTTACCTGTATCTGTTTCTTTTTCTGATTTGATCTTTGCGCGCACAATCATCTCCTCATACAAAAGGATCTGTACTTGCAGCTCCCTTTGTATGGGAAGATGATACGGAAGGTCAAGCCTTCCGCCATTCTTCCCAAGTCTCTTTGACTTATCCCCCGGCGGGGTAAAACGATCCTGCGCTGGCTGCGCTCATGGTACAGTATCCATGCCCATCAAGGACTTATACCGGTAGCCACTCCCCGGAAATGCTATCTGCTGAAATCCGGATGCGTTCTCCTTCCCATTACCTCCGGCTGCCAAACCGGTAGGCACCGTCCTCTGCTCAAGACCTTCACAGGCACTTCATGTCTGTTTCTCATAATCAGCACATCAAGAGGTCTGTCGTCGCACGAAATGGGGCGCTGCCACCCGACCATAAGTCAGGCGGGAAAAGAATGAACGGGATCGCCGTGTCCTATTCAGTTTTCAAGATACCGGTTCCCGTTTGGAACCTTGCAATCATTGTAGAATAGAAACTGCCCCGTTGAAACTGAGAGGTAATACGGTTCTGCTGTTTTCAACCGTATTGTTAATACGATTTTTGATTTTATGTATGCTCATTTTCTAAGAAACAGTTTCAACATCTGCTCAGCCTTCTCTAAATCCTCGTGGCTGCAATTACGCAGCATAGCCATGATCCTTCCTGTTTCATCCTGCATACTGTCACACATAGCCGAGCCGTTCTCTATCCCGTAATACAGATAGTCCGCCGTCACATGATAATGGTCGCAGATACGCCCGATATGATCCGGCATACAGGTCTGTTTCCCCTTCTCCATTGCAAATATGGTCTCTTTGGAAAGTCCAAGGTATTCTGCAAGCTGCATCTGCGTCTCCCCGTATGCCTTGCGGATCTTCTTAATCCTCACTCCTACCTTTTCCGCATCGTAATTCCTGATCTCCCTGATCTCCATTTTTCTTTCCTCCTGTTCGTTTTGCTGCTGTAAACGAACGGGAGAACTTTTGAACTCCTAATTTTCCGACAAAAGAGCATAAATAAAAGACGCATAAGAAAGAACGGCTCCTGTCCGTTTACTTTCTCATGCGTCCGCGGTGAGTCATGCCAAGCGGTGTTCCGCCGTCCTGCAAGCTCCCATATCATGAGGACCTATTTAATTGTTGGGGCATTGGTGGCTGCCCCGTCCCTGCCTCACAGATAGACCTTGTTGAACCTGTCCGCCATGGATACGAGCCGCCCTTCTGTGTAGTGCCGCATTTCCATCACCCGCACGCACTTATGCGTGTGGCACCTCATTGTGATACCGGACATGACCAGCATGTCCGCATTGCCTGAGAGTGTATAGCTCATTTTCAAGCTTTTTTTACAATTCCTGCAATAGAACTCAATCTGTTGTGACTCTTCCATATATTACCAACTCCTTTATACGCATTATAATTCTCTTTTTAGACGAATTTCAACTGCCAAATATGTCAATTTTCTAATTTAATTCGATTTTGCTTGCAAATTTCCACGGCAAAGAATATAATACTACTTGTAAGGAACTATCTTCACAACTTTACTAAAGAGGAAAGAAGGGCATACGAATGTACTCGATTGGAGAGATCATTGCGACCAACCGCAAGAAGAAAAAACTATCACAGACAGAGCTTGCTGAGCTTTTGGGAAAAGAAGGTTTCCATCAAGTATATAAAGCAATATCTAAATTGGAAAGAAACGACGCAGAGCCAAGTGTGACCGTATTCCTCACACTTTGTAGGATATTGGAAGTTACAGATATATACGGGGCATACTTTGGGAGCAATCCCGCCAGTCCCCTTTCCACGCTGAACAGGGAGGGACAAGCCAAGGCTTTGGATTACATTGCCCTGCTCCATGCTGCCGGATCTTTTGAGAATACGGTGACCGAGATCATACCTTTCCGCAGGCAGATTGACATCTACGATACAGCGGTATCCGCCGGGACAGGCAATATCCTTTCAGACAGCTCAAAGCATACCATCACGGTCTCTGATCCCGCTATATTGCCTGAAAACGCCAGCTTTGGCGTTCGGATCAGCGGCGACAGCATGGAACCGGAATACTCTAATGGACAGATTGCATGGGTGCTGCAAAAAGAAGAGGTTGGCGAAGACGAGGTAGGCATTTTCTCTCTCAACGGGGAGGCTTATATCAAAAAGCTACAGGAGATTGGCGATGGTCTCTATCTTGTTTCTTTGAATACAAAATATGCCCCGATACCTGTTGGGGAGAACGACCGCTTAGATATTTTCGGTGTTGTCATT
>JAFVAA010000483.1 GCA_017476305.1 Lachnospiraceae bacterium | reverse complement strand
TCCAGCAGCCCACAGCACCGCCGGAAATAACAGACAAATGCTGAAAGCATTCCTTTTTTGCATTGCAGCCATGGAACTGCCTGTCCCAGCCATGACTATGCCGCTTTCGTCTGAAGAAAAGGTTCTTCAAATCTCATCATCCTGCCGCCATCCTCGAACAGCATCTTTTTGATCCGGATGAATCCGGTCTGGCCAGAATAGGAATACGGTTCCACATGGACCACCTGCATCCCCTCCAGTTCTCCTGCCCTGCCGTCTGCGCATTCTTCATCAAAGTTCACGCCCTCATAGACTGCATAGTAGGAATTGTCCGGTTCCGACTCTGAACCGCTTTCATCCCAGTTCAGCGAGACCACCTTTCCTGACCGCAGCCGGACTTCGATGAAGTCGATCACAAGGTCGGAAATGTCAGTTTCTGCTTCTAAATACAGGATCATCTTCTCACCTCTTTTCTTTTTAAATATTTATAGAAAACGAAAAGTTCATGCTTTTCGTAGTCCTAACAATATTTTGGACAACAAAAAAACACAAATAGAACCTGTCATCCCTTTTGTGTCTTGTGTCAAAACCTGCTGTTTTTGTGATAATTTGGGAATTTTTAATTAGATCATGTCCTGTCCTCCAGAACATACGGAAACAAAAAAGTGCCTGAAGAACCTCCTCTTCGGAGCCTTCCCCAGACACTTTGTAAACTCTGATACTATAGATTATTGTTTTTTAATCTTTGATACTGATAACTGCAGTATAGCAGATAACTTTATAATTTGCAAGCATTGGATTTTTGATCTATCTCTGTCCTGCCATCAGTGCACTGTTCTGCTCTATGATCTCCTTTACTTCCTCCACTGGCAGGTCCTCCCCCTTGGCAATATCCTCCACAGACACTCCCATGGCCAGCCAGCGGAAGACGCTCTTTGCCTTTTCCTGCCATACTGCCTCCATTTTCATCTCATCTAAAACGCTGCTCATTTTCTTCACTCCTTCCTCTGACTCTTTATAATACTTAAATTTTTCCGCCCACTTTCTGTTATACAGCTCCTCTGCGGACGTACACCTGAAATCATGCATCATCTTCCCCAGATCCGTATCTTCGTCATTTGCCCCATTCACATAGATGATGTGTGCCTCGTCTTCAAAAGATGAATCCGTTTCCCTGATGTGTCTGTCTATGTGATAGATCGGCTGTCCGGCATGCAGAACATCTGTTTCGGTGATAAAGATAACGAAACTTTCCGGAAGTTCTTTCCAGTCTGCCCGTTTCCTCATGGCATCCACATCCATCATGCTGCTGTGGAACCTTGCCCTTTTTGGCGACGCACCTGCAGAGGCTCTCTGGATCTCCACATCCATCCTGGCTCCATCCTCATCCTCTGCATAAATATCCAGTGCCAGGGACCTTCTGACAAGGTTTCGGATAGGTCTCTGTGTCTGGACGGACTTTACCTTTAAGTCCTTTTTATCCAGGATGGTACGCAGCAGGGTTTCCGTATCCTCAATATTGTCCGTAAAAAACGTGACCAAAAAATCATCGTCCAAAAGCCGCAGCCTGCTGATCCTTTCCAGATCCTCCTGCCTAAGCTCCGCCTCTGTTTTTATCTTATTTTTCATTCATCCACCAGCCTTTTTTAATCTGTATATCCATAATATACCCTATTTTTTTTCACAAATCAATCTTTTTCACCCTGATGATAGTGATATTCTCATGAAATGTTACACTTCACACATTCGTGTTCGTGTAACAAGCAGTGCCTTTGGCACTGGGATGCACACAAGGCACTTCGTGCCTTGGTGCTGCAGCCCTCGAATTATTTTCTAAAAAGCTTTGTAATTTTTCTAGAAAATATCAGGTTTAAGAGCTTTTTAGAAAAAATTCTCGAACACTATGGTGTGAAGTGTAACCATGAAATATCATCTGGAAGCAAAGAAAGGCCAGATGTTACCTTTTCCAGTCTTTCCCTGCCTCATATTTCGCAATCAGCTTATCGAGTGTCGGCCTGGAGACCTGCAGTTCCTCTGCCAGAGCTGATTTTGTGATCTCTCTGCTCTGATAGCGTTCATAATATGCCCCGAAGTCATGGATGTCCACTTCCTTCCTGCCGGTGTACCTGCCATTCCTCTTCGCTATGGCAATCCCCTCTTTCTGCCTCTCCAAAAGATTCGTCCGCTCAAATTCATAGATCGCCCCGATCATCGTCAGCATCAGTTTCCCATGCGGGGTGCTCGTATCGATAGATTCTTTATTACTGAACAAATGTACTTTCTTTTCCGTCAGTTCTTCCACGATGTCAAGCAAGTCTTTCGTGGACCTTGCCAGCCTGGACAGGTCATGGATGTAGATGGTATCCCCTTCCCTCACAAACTTAAACATCACTTTCAGCTGCGGTCGTTCCATATCCTTTGCCGAGACCTTTTCCCTGAACCATTTGTCGATGCCATGCTTCTGCAGGGCCTCCACCTGCCTCTCCTCATTCTGATCGACAGCAGAAACACGAACATATGCTATCTTCATGACTGCTCACCCTCTTTCTTCGTAACTTTCAAAGAACAGTTCGGAATATGCATTCCCGGATCTTTCATTTTATCCTCGCAGATAAATGGATCCAAATGTAAAAATAGGCTCTGACCCTGTTTACAAAGTGTAAAAAAATGCAAAAAACAACCCTATTTTTACAACTTTTCGGGGCATTTTCCATGTAAAAATAGAGCATACCCTATTTTTACAAAAATGCCTCTAAGGAACTGTTACTTTATTACACGATACAGGATGTGATTTTGCAACAAAAAGGAAAGCACCACATGCCAAGGATGCTTTCCCTCTGCTAAAACAAACCAGTCCATATTAAATTGTGTGGATTATGCAAATGGATGATTATCTATGTCTTATCAGCATCACCTCCCCTAAAAATCATGCGTTATTTTATGTAATTCAAGGCAAAAAAGGGCAGAAAAATGCTACGGTTTTTCGTAACAAATTTCTGCCCATCAGCACTCTCACTGTAAAAAAGCCGCTAAACTTTTCAGTAATGAGTTTTTTTCTTGCCCATCCTCTTAGGAACTGTGCAAAATTAAATTTTGCATTTCTTAGCTTGAAATACTTGCACGTATGGTGTTTCAAGCTAAGAAATGACTAAATTATTTATGCACAGTTCCTTATGATTGATCTTCTGTACCCGGATCTTAGAAAGGAGATCAGAATATTGATCTATTTTCCGGAATAATACTCTGTCCTGATCTCATCCTGTTCTATAAGCACCGTATTCTGGTTCAGCTCCTTTATGATCTCATCTGCCGCCTGATACACCGTTTCTTTCTCCGCATCGTCAAAATAGCAGACAATCGTGTATTCATGGGTGATGTTATCCTTTTCGTCCGTCCATGAACCGGTTGCCTCCTGAAGCGTATAGCCCTCAAAATATTTCAGGCATATCTTATCTACAATCTCCTTCGCCTCCTCATTCGTGTGCTCCGCCCTATAGGTATCCTTATCGTTCGTGCCCACATACATCACATACTGGAGTTTCCCCTCATCTTCCTGCCCTGTCCCCCTGTATGCAAGAATCCCTATGCACACCAGGGAACAGCACAGGCTTAC
>JAFVAA010000482.1 GCA_017476305.1 Lachnospiraceae bacterium | reverse complement strand
TTTTTCATTTGCCGCTGCCTCTCCCTGGTCCATAGCCACAGGAAACGCATCTCCCTCATCTGCACCAAACTCGTCATCTATCGCTGCCCCTTCTTCTGTATCCGTATCTACCACATAAACAGCCCTTCCCGCATCATTTCTTCTGGAAGAATAAACATATTCCACACCACTGTTATCCCTGAAAACTGCCAGTGCATCAAACACTTTCTTATAATTCTCTGTTCCCTCATCCCCCACTTTCAGTTCTGAAAATGCTTCCGCATCGACAGTGCCAGCCGCAGAGCGTGCAATATTTTTTGTATTTTCCTTGATCTGTGTCACCAAAAGGGACTTCGTCTTCTGATATACAAAACATCCTAATACCAGATCCGACAGAAGCAAAAGTGCTGCGATCATAAAAAATATCTTTGTCACTACCCTTAATTTCCTAACTTTCATATATATTTTACCGCCTTTCTCTTTTTTCCATATTTGTATAGAATCCATTTATCTGTAATCACCTGCCGCTGCGGAATACATGATTTTTCTTTATCCATACCAAATTATATCCTTATTTATTCTCTTTCTGCTGAGTAATCTCCACCTGAGCCGCTCCCTGATCATCCTCATAAATCCTTACGGAATAATGATATTCCCTACCCTGATCAGTAATCACAAACTGCTTTTTTTTATTCAAAACCAATCACTTCCGGATCTAATTCTGTATAATAATAATATTTTTTTGCCTTTTTCTGAGAAAGCTTTTTAGAAGATTTCTTCGTTCTTTTTCCATTTACCACAGAATACGTGGTCAGCTCTGCCTTTTCCCCGGTTTCCATAAATGCACCTGTGAGTTCCTTTAAAGTAGCTTTCCCATTCCTAATGATCAGCTGTCCGCTTCCATGATTACTGCCATACACAATCGCATTTTTTGTAAAAGCGATCGGATATGCTGTACCACCAGACTCCACCGTATCAATCAGTCTTACCTTTCCATTTACATACTGATAAACCGTCACTTCCGTTGTAGCCCCCTCTAATCCTGATGGCAGATAAGAAGTAACTACCATGATTTTCTCCCCTTCACCGCAGGAAATCCTTACATTATGAATACCATTCTTATACTTCTTCAGCTTCTTTAACTGAGTTATCTTTTTATCATATGCCTTTGTTACTGCATCTTGAGAAGCACCTTTCTCAAAAACAGTACCAACTGGCACAGAAGCTCTCTGTGCTGCCATACTGCTATTTTTTCCCACTGAGGCTCCTGTCAAAACCATTCCACATACTAGTGCTGCTGCAATTCCTTTTTTCAATCTCATTTTTCTAATCCTCCTTAATTTCCACTATTATTTTTTGTGTACACTCAGAAAAAAACGACAGATTTTTTTCTGATGAATATATAAAAATAATACCATAGCGCAGCCATTGGCTGCAAACAAAAAACTTGCTATTTTTTGATGTTTTCACAAGTCAATATCATAGGTATTATTTTACCCTGATATCCGTAATTGCAACCTGATCTCCTGTAAGTGCCACAAATACTTTACCAAAATCATCCGTAACAGTCGTAAAGTTTTCTATCTCTATCCCCAGATTTTTGGTCTTTAAAACGATACGGCCATTTTTTCTCCGAAATGCCACTTTACATTCCATTCCCTGCTTCCCCGTTTCTTTCCATGCATCCCAGCCCGGAAATTCCTCCGTCTTTTTCATGGTGATGCTATTATGGGCAAATTCCGTATCCCCTTCATTTTCACCATATAATTTTATGAGACCATATTCCCGGTAATTTCTGCCCCCTACCTTTCCATCCTCCGAGTAGAACAGGACAATATACGGACAATGCCACACTAAACTCGCTCCCGGTAAACTCATCGTATGAAAAAGAATCTCCAGCCGGTCAGGAAGCTCTATGCCTTCCGTAGATGCTGACCTTGGCCGGTCTACCTGAACATTTTTTATATCAGACTCCATCCGGTCAATATAGCTGATTTCAGCAACAATTCTTGGTATATCACCCGGTCCTGCCGTTTTTCCGGTCTTCTCTGCCGATACATTCCTGATTTCACAGTTTTCACCTGTAAGAGCGATATAAGCTGCCTTAGAACCACTTGGAAGGACAACTGTCACCTCTTTTTCAAAGGCGGGACTGGACATCTTAAGTTTCAAATGATCCTCGTAGCGTCCCATTATTATTTCATATTTCAGACTGCCCTCTTCCGTTGCAGATCTAATTTCCTTTTTCGTTGTCTTCTCTTCCATCTTTCTGATAGCTGTTGAAATGCTGTGATCATCAAACCAAAATTCTCCGTATTCCATATACTGATATGCCTCGATAGCTCTCTCATTATCATGGACACGTCTGTCATAAGAATCAAACAGTATGATGGCTGGTGCAGAGAACCCATCTTCACTATGTGGAGCAGGAGAATATTCAAATGCGACCCGGATGATATCACTCTCTACCGGAATCCCGGCAGATATGTTTTCTCTATACTTACCGCATAGGATCTTAGTTTCCACCTGCATACTGTCTTTGTTCTCATCCTCTGCCCGTTCTTCATCCATGATGCGGACCATGATTTCAGAATAAACCGGATCAAACTGTACTCCCGACTGCTTTATGAACTCTTCACGTACCACCTGATAGGAAAGCGGTTCCCTGAATCTTTTTGGCGATGACATCGTATCGAACGCATCTGCAACCGCAATGATTCTGGATATTTCCGGTATATCGCCGCCCTTACGTCCCTCCGGATATCCGGAACCATCAAACCTCTCACATGCAAAGCGTGCCCCCGTGCTAAGATAAGGATATTCCGTAATGCTCGACAGTATCTCCGCGCTTAATACCGGTTTCTGTTTTATCTGGTCATATTCAGCATCATTCAGGTCTTCTGCTTTTTCTATGATCGAATCCGGTATCCCGATCATACCGACATCATGAAGAAGACCTGCATAGTATGCTTCGTTACATTCTTCTTCACTCTTTCCAGACATATCAGCAATCCTTTTCGCATAGTCTGCAACCCTTGCAGAATGTCCTACGGAATAGTCATCTCTCTTCTCTACTGCCGTCACAAATGCCCTCGCCGTCTGGTCAAACAGCCTCTGCATTTTCACCTTCTCTCCCTGCATATTCTCTATTTCTATGCGATGCGCACGTTCCACCATCTCATTTGCATCAATCAGGACAAAAATGTACAGCACCACTACCATGCCAACCATGGAAATATTGGTAAGTGACAGTCCATATAAGAAAATCTGTATAATAGAAGCCACTCCGGGGATGATAGTGAACAAGACCAGGGATATCCTGATTCCTCTGTTCAGGGACTTATAATAATTTATAACGACCGATAGCTGCAGAAAAAGAACCAGTAATGGGATAATATAACAGACGAAGAACAAGGACGCCCTTTGATAATGGTTCGTTTCATCAAATGTATAATACATCCCGTTAAACTGGGAGATAATGAGTAAAATCTGTCCGATAACGGCAGAAACAGAGCCAGCCTTTAATCTTCTCGGTACAGCTGCCAGACCTGCCTCATGTAATAATAACTCCGTCAGGTACAGATTGACCGCATGGATCATAAAAAGCGTCATGGAAAAAACAAGATAATTGCATATCCGTACCATATAAAACCCCAGCGTGCTGGCATCTCCCCGATAAATATACGCAAACCGGTCTGAATAAAGCAGGACCGCGGGACTGATCTCCATAAGCAGCAGGATCTTTTTCCTTCTCTTTGT
>JAFVAA010000481.1 GCA_017476305.1 Lachnospiraceae bacterium | reverse complement strand
CGTAAGGAACAGCATAAAGGGAATTCCACCTACGATTCCATATGCCGATGATAGCAATATCAGACCAATCGGAATCAATCCTATCATAGCCAGTGCCATCGAAATTACAAAATATATGGCTGAATAAATACCGATATTAATAAGGTCTCTTCCGTTTAGTCCTTTTCCCACTTGTTCTTCACTCATAATAATCCTCCTCTCCTGCATTTCATCAAATGCTACAATGGTTACGATTCACAGACCTTTGACCGCAAATCGTACATACAGCCATTAAAGTATCTTACTTTAGTTAGATTCAACTAACCACAGATAAAGAGTATATCATGATTTCAAAAAATCCGTTAGTCCAAAAAGACATTTTTATTCCAATCGGATAATTATTTTGATGGACGAAAAGAGCCGGGACGCAGACTTTCCCTTGCTTCTGCCAATTTTACCACACAGCACCGGAAATTTCTTTCTTTTTTGTGAAAATTCACCAAAAACAGTTGCCTTTTCGATGCTTGTAAGATAAAATTATATTATATTCATGAACGAAACCGAAAGGGCATTTCGTTCATGGCGATTCGTGACGAAACAAAAGTCCATCCCGGACAAAACGGCTGATAATTGCAGCAAACAGACCAACCACACAGGAGGTTTTCCATGCAAAATGTATATTCCGAAGAAATGATGAATTTCCTTGAGTCTGTAAAAATTGCAGATTCAAATATGGATATCCTGCAAAAAATTAATCGTGAGGATCTAAAAAAAATCGCAGGGGAGCTTTTTTTGGCCAGAGTGGATGCGAAGCTTTTTTTGCGCCAGGAAAACTCCGCTGAAATACTCGCTCCGCAGAAATTCGAACAGATTTTTTTCAAGGAGCAGGTAGAGGAAACGCACTATCTGGACTTGAACTATACCAGATTTGATAATGAAAAAAGCTCTGTCAGGCTCTATCCCTGGAAGGGACATACCTGGACAGAGGAGGAGTTTTTAAATGTGAAGCTGGTCACGAAGCTGATCACACTCCTCGTCTCACGTTCCTCCATGTACAGCTTTTTTACCCACGCAAATCTGACCGATCTGATGACGGGAATCTTAAATAGCGCCGGACTTACCAAGAAGTGCGAAGCCCTTTTGGAACAGGGAAGGCTGACGAACTATACTGCCATTATACTGAACCTGAAGAATTATAAATATGTCAATAAAAGATACGGTACCCCGATTGGTGACCTTCTTTTAAAAAAATATGCCCGGATCTTAGCAGAGCTTGTCGAAGAAGAGGAATACAGTGCACGCTTTGGCGGAGATAATTTCTGTATCGTGGTAAAAAAGGAACATACTGAAGAACTTCTTCCAAGGCTCATTCATATGAAGCTTGAAGTAGAAGATACCATGACAGAAAAGGCTGCTCCTTCTTCTGAGGCAGAGCAGCCAAAAATCATAACGGTACATTTGGACGCAAGAGCCGGCGTATACACTGCACAGGTCACAGATGATGCCAATTCGATGATCACACACGCAAAGATTGCACTCGAAGCCTCAAAAAGAAAAAACAGGGATATCGTCGTATGTACACAGGAAATGTTAGACCGCATTCTACAAGGAAAGCACCTGGTGCATATGCTTCCAATGGCGATGAAAGAGGGTGAAATCGTTCCCTTCTATCAGCCAAAGGTCAATATCTCCACCGGCAGGCTGCACGGCTGCGAAGCACTGGTACGCTGGTTCCATGACGGGCAGATGATTTCTCCGGGAGCCTTTATCCCGGCTCTGGAAAATGAAGGCATGACCAGAACACTGGATTTATATATGCTCGAAGAGGTATGTAAGGATTTGAGAAAATGGCTGGATGAAGGTCTGGAACCGGTGAAGGTCTCTGTAAATTATTCCAAAGTGGATTTACAGGAGCCGGAGCTTGTCACCATCACGAAAAATATTTTAGAAAAATATCAGATTGACGGAAAATATATTGAAATCGAAATTACAGAGTCTGCAGATTTCGCAGACATGCCGGCTTTAGAGGATTTTATTTCCAATCTCCATGCGTTTGGAATTACGATTTCCATGGACGATTTCGGAACCGGATATTCTTCCATGAATTTATTCCGTATTCTGAATTTCGACGTGGTGAAGCTGGATAAATCTTTTATTGACAATATTGAAACGCAGGTTCGCAAGGATGAAATCATCATGAAAAATATGATTGAACTGGCTATCCAGAGCAT
>JAFVAA010000480.1 GCA_017476305.1 Lachnospiraceae bacterium | reverse complement strand
TCCGCGAAAGGAATCCTGAAAGCGAAAAGATCAGGAAACGTGACGGTAAAGGCCAGCGTTGCAGGAAAAAAGTTAAGTCAAAAGGTAAAAATCAAGGGAAAAAAGAAAATTGCAATCGATGCCGGACATCAGACAAAGGCAAATACTGCCCTGGAGCCAATCGGTCCCGGTGCCAAGACAAAGAAAATGAAGGTGACCGGAGGCTGTGTCGGTGTGGCAACGCATATCCCGGAATATCAATTTACGCTGCGCGTCGCCAAAAAATTGAAAAAAGAACTTATGAACCGTGGTTATGAAGTATATATGGTACGTACCAAAAATAATGTCAATATCAGTAATATGGAACGGGCCCTGAAGACAAATAATAGCGGTTCGGATATTTACATCCGGATTCACGGAGACAGCAATACTTCACAAAGTCTCAAAGGAGCCAGCGGGCTGTATCCGTCAAAATCCAATCCATATGTCGGAAATATAAGTGCTGCTTCCTATAAATTGACCAAAAAGATCATGGCAGCATATTGTAAAAAGACAGGAATCAAAAACAGAGGCTGTATCGTGAGAAATGACCTGACCGGTACGAATTGGAGCAAGATTCCCGTGACTCTGATCGAATGCGGCTTTATGAGCAATCCTGCTGAAGATAAGAAGCTTCAAAATGCAGCGTTTCAGAAAAAGATAGCAGCTGGAATGGCAGACGGAATTGATGACTATTTTGGATTCTGATGATCTGAAGATATAGGAGAGATACAAATGAACAGAAATCAAAAATTCTACAGGTTTTTATTTATTTTGCTTCTTTTTTGCTTTTGGGGATGTATGACTTCATCCGTGGCAAAGGCAAAGAATACATCGTATTTCCGATGGGAAACAGAGGTTTCCGAGGAGCAGATGGCAGATCCTGAAAAAAATTATCTGTATAAAGCCTCTGCAGAAAAAGAGGAAATAACTTCAAAAACAGGTGTCATCCATCTGTTTTTTACCGGTACCTCCTATGATCTGATCAGGCAGGTGACGCTTTCAGAAGGAAAAAAAGAATTTTTATTGACGTTTCCAAATGCAGAGTATTTACCTGAGACAAAGGAATTTACCGATTGGAAAGAATTTCTTTCAGAAATGAAGGTAGAAAATACAGAGGATGGTTCTGTTACGATTCACATTGTAACTACGGAGGAAATGGATTTTTCCTACACCTATGAGGAGAATACCTTAGATTTCAGGCTGTTTTATGATACTACCATTGTTCCCCCGGAAAGCTACCAAAAATATGCCTTGAACATTTTGATTCCGGAGGGGATTTCCATCCGTGACGTGTCCAATGAAGATTTATATGAAAAAAAACAGTTTACCATCACGATCAAAGGGAATCATGTTACTTTTTTCAAAAATAATCCGATCATAAAAAACAGCAGTAAGGTCAAAAAGGTATCTGTTACAAAAAAGAGTGGAAATACGGTGATCACAGTCACCACAACATCTCTGCAGGGATATAAAATCTATGAAAAAAAGAATTTTTTTGTCGTAAAAATCGGTGCTCCAAATAAAATATATTCTTCCATCGTGGTTTTAGATGCAGGACATGGTGGAAAGGATGCTGGTGCTTCTGCACACGGCATGAAGGAAAAAAATCTGAATTATCAGATCATCTATACCATGATGAAGGGTTATTTTTCCGGAAATGCGCCGGAAATCAAAGTATACTGGACCAGAAAGACTGATACCTTTATTACACTGGCAAAGCGTGCTGCCTTTGCAAAAAAAGTAAAAGCAGATGTGTTTATCAGTCTTCATATGAATTCTGCTTTAAGAAAGGCTGCAAATGGAACCGAGGTTTATTATTCTGTTTCCAATAATAAGGCCGGGTTTGATGGGCTTACCAGTAAAAAAATGGCTGCTCTGTTCAAAAAGAGACTTGTAAATGATTTGAATATGAAAGACAGAGGTGTGAAGTCTGCCGGTTTCTACGTCATAAAGCACAATACGGTTCCCGCCATCCTGATCGAGCTCGGTTTCATATCCGGAACGAAGGACTATAAAAAGCTGAAAAAGGAAAGTTTTCGAAAAAAAGCGGCAAAATCTATTTATGTGGGAATTGTGCAGATGTTTCTAAACTATACGACAGACAGGTAGAAAAGGAAGGAACGATTCCGTCAAGAAAATTAGGTTTGGGCGTTTCAAAAAGAAAACGATTGGTACATGACAAATATATGACTTTATGGTAGAATCGTTAGAGCTATTGGCTGCAGATCACAGGGTAAACACCCATATAAAGTATAGATAAAGGAGGATATCATGGATTATAAAAGAGCAGGTGTAGATATTGAAGCAGGCTATCGGTCCGTGGAGCTTATGAAGGATTCGATTGCAAAAACGATGCGAAACGAGGTTTTGACAGATATCGGCGGTTTTTCCGGTGCATTTTCTATGGATGCATTTAAGGAAATGGAACACCCGACACTGATTTCCGGTACGGATGGAGTAGGGACAAAGGTAAAGCTTGCCTTTGAAATGAACAAGCATCATACCGTAGGGATTGACTGTGTGGCAATGTGTGTGAACGATATTATCTGTGCAGGTGCAGAGCCGTTGTTTTTTCTGGATTATATTGCTTGTGGAAAAAATCGTCCGGAAAAGATTGCTGCAATT
>JAFVAA010000479.1 GCA_017476305.1 Lachnospiraceae bacterium | reverse complement strand
CCATGTGGTAGATGAATATGTGGATGACGGATGGTCTGGGACGAATTTTGAAAGACCGGCATTCCAGAGGATGATCGCTGACATAGAATCCGGCAGGGTGAATTGCGTGATCACGAAGGACTTATCGAGATTCGGCAGGGAACATGTGATGATGGACTACTATCTGGAGTTCTATTTCGTGGATAAGAAAGTCCGTTATATCGCTGTTTCTGACGGAGAGGACACGGAGAAGGGGTTAAGTGATTTTGTTCCGTTCAAGAACCTTTTTAATGAGTGGTTCGCAAAAGACACGAGCCGGAAAGTCCGAAACTCTTTGAATGCGAAGTTCCGTGCCGGAGAAAGGACTTTTACCTATCCCCCTGTCGGATATAAAAGACACCCGGACATCAAAAACAAGCTGATGATAGACGAGGAAACGAAGTGGATCATAGAAAAGATATTCTCGCTGGCACTCTCCGGTCTTGGAGCAAAACGGATTGCGAATACCCTTGTCAAAGAAAAAATACCAACTCCCGGATATCTGAATTACAAAAAATACGGCGGGTACTCAAACCTCTATGCAGATGCCCCGGAAGAAAAGACTTATGACTGGTCGCTTGCAACGCTACAGAAAATCTTAAAGGACGAGACCTATATCGGCAACACGGTACACTACCGGCAGATCACGCTTTCCTATAAGAACAAACGCAAGGTACTTGGCAGCGAGGACGATCTCCTGCATATCGAGAACACGCATGAGCCGATCATTTCAAAAGATGATTTTGAGAAAGTCCAGCAGATGATGGCCTCAAGACGAAGGAGGCGGAGAGATGGGACAACACAGATATTTGCAGGACTTGTGAGATGTTCGGGCTGCGGATGGGTTCTCAGATACGGAGCAGAACGACGCAGGGGAAAACCTTATCATTTTTTCAACTGTGCAAAACATACGGAAAAGGGAAAGAATGTCTGCTCCCCACACTATATCAGATACGATGTCCTCTATGCCTATGTGCTGTCACGGATTCAGTACTGGTCAAAAGAAGCCCAGACAGATGAAGAAAAACTGCTGAATAAGCTGCTAAAGGCGAGAGAGCAGGCAAGCGGGGCGAACCGCAGGAAACAGGCAAATGAATTAAAGAAAGCAGAGAAACGGAAAGCCGAACTTGATTCCCTGTTTGCAAGGCTGTATGAGGATTTCGCTACGGGACGGATCACAGAATATAATTTTGGTATGCTTTCAGCAAAATACCAGAATGAACAGACAGAGCTTGATTCTAAGATTACAAGTCTGCGTGAAAAAGCAGAACAGGTAAAACAGAATGAAAGCGATGCTGTGAAATGGGTCTCTCTGATAAAGGAGTATGCGAATCCGACAGAACTGACTGCACCGCTTCTGAATGCCCTTATTGAGAAAATCTATGTCCATCAGGCAGTCAAACACGAGGATGGCACAAAGGAGCAGGAAGTAGAGATTTATTATCGTTTTATCGGTAAGATTGATTAGCTTACCATTCTATGGGAAACAATCTAAAAATGATTCGTTTCCTATGCACCAGACACAGATAGTATATCAACGCTAATCATAGGAATCATTCTTATGTATGTGTCTGGATACATCAATTTATATGACCTGTCATCTTTAACTAATATCAACCACGGAATAATAGTTCATAGGCTACCTCATCGTAAAGGTCGGGTCCACTCTATAGGCCTCTGTTATTTTCACCTTTTTTGCTCCTTCCTCCCCAAGCTCCTCTTTCGCTTCCTCCATCGAAGAAAAGCACCGTACATAACCATCCTTTTCTTCCAATGTGTAATTAGTCAGCTCTCTGATTCTGTTTCCCATAGTGATTTCCACCTTTTCCGTACTTCCATCCCGATATTTGATCGTACAGGTGATTACAATATCTTTATACAGTTTGTTTTTCATCTCCGCTTCATCCTGTGCCCTCTCCCTGTTCCCACGTCCAAAAAATTTCATTAAATCCTCCGGAGATACCTCTGCCTCATCACAGATTCCTATAAAATGATCATGAATCTGATTTTCCCCGGCTACCGTATAAGAAGTATAATATTTGGTGATACGCTGCTCATATGGATTCTCCTCATCATCTGCATATGCTATGCAGACCGGGGTAACAGCTTTCATCCATCCAAACATTTACTATCTTTAAACACATTACCGCATGGGAACCATTTTCAGATAAGTCTTTTTCCCATGCCAGTTCACATTCCAAATTCAAAAAACATTCATTTATAATTGGAGCATTAACCTTTGATGCTTTTAGGGCAGTAAGCCCGGACAATGTAATCTCATCATCAAAGCCATTATTCTTAACTGTTTCCATACATTTTAAAAAAATATCCTTTGAAGGAAAATTAACCACACATTGGTTAGTATCTTTTAATGTTTTATACATATGTCCTGCCTTATATACGCTTGAAAAAATGCAAAAATATCCTTCTTCACCCGTAAAAGTACACCACGACTGCATGGTTGCATTAGGACAGCCATTTGACTTATAGCTTGTAACTACTACAAGAGGAGATGGAATCGCCATCACATGTTCCATCCAAGAAAAACCATATAGATTTTTTTCATCAATTACTTTTGGACAATCATCTAACTCTATTTTCATAACCCTCTCCAAATTTTTATCATTATTTAAGATTTTTACTATTGTACCACAACATTTGTTCGATTACAAGTTGATTATTTTTTCGCAGATTATATCACTACAATCTTTCCCACCACACAATCGAAAAATCCTTGAACCCCTCTAAAATAAAGGACTTCCGCCTATATTTGCAACCGACCTGTTACTTCTCCATTTTTCCTCTACTGTTTTCAAAAAATTTTTATTCTTCTCAATTTCTTTCTTTAATTCTTCTTTT
>JAFVAA010000478.1 GCA_017476305.1 Lachnospiraceae bacterium | reverse complement strand
TACCGCATATGCCTCATACCCTCCATGCTCCAGTGTATCTATGATAAATGCCACATCCTTCGGTAAATTGATTTCCATATAAGCCTCCCTGCTGAGATTCCTATAAGGAACTATCACAAAATAACTTACACATTTTGCGAGCCGAAACACCTTATGCGCAAGCATTTCAGCTCGCAAAATGGTAAATTTTAATTTGTGACAGTTCCTAAGCAATCTCATTGATATTTTGAACGAAAGCAATGCTTCCCGCCACTGTATGATGACCAAACAATAAAATTGTATTCATAATCATATCTTACAGATACGGAAAAAGTCAAGACAGAAAAAGGACTGCCAAAAAAACGACAGTCCACATATTATCTATTCGCCGTCAGGCATGCTTTTACATTGCACCCTCAGCGCATCAACCATCCTGTTACAGAAGTGCTTTTAGATCCTCTATTTTATCTAACTTCTCCCATGGAAGATCCAGATCATTTCTTCCAAAGTGACCATATGCTGCGGTCTGCTTGTATATCGGATGGCGCAGATCGAGCATCCTGATAATACCTGCCGGACGGAGATCGAAATGCTCACGAATCGCATCGGCAAGCTGATTGTCAGAAAGCTTTCCTGTTCCGAAGGTATCCACCATGACAGAAGTCGGCTGTGCCACTCCGATCGCATACGAAAGCTGGATCTCACACCTTTTTGCAAGTCCTGCTGCCACGATGTTTTTCGCAACATATCTGGCTGCATAGGCTGCACTGCGGTCTACCTTCGTGCAGTCCTTACCGGAAAAAGCTCCACCGCCATGACGTGCATATCCACCGTATGTATCCACGATGATCTTTCGCCCGGTCAGTCCACTGTCTCCATTCGGACCGCCAATTACAAAACGTCCCGTCGGATTGATGAAAATTTTCGTATTCTCATCCACGAGTTCTTCCGGAATCACGGCATCAATCACATACTTTTTAATATCCTTATGAATCTGCTCCTGTGTGATCTCCTCCGCATGCTGCGTAGAAATTACAACTGCATTGATATGGCAGGGCTTATTGTTTTCATCATACTCTACCGTTACCTGACTTTTTCCATCTGCCCGCAGATAAGGAAGCGTACCATCCTTACGAACCTTCGTCAGCTCCTTCGTCAGACGATGCGCCAGGGCAATCGGATACGGCATATATTCCTCTGTCTCATCCGTCGCATATCCAAACATCATTCCCTGGTCACCTGCTCCGATCGCCTCGATTTCCTCATCTGACATCGTATGCTCTCTCGCCTCTAACGCCTTATCCACACCCATGGCAATATCTGCCGACTGATTATCTAAAAGGATTTTCACCTCGCAGGTATCGCAGTTAAAGCCCTTCGCATCATCATCATAGCCGATTTCCCGAATCGTCTCACGCACGATCTTCTCGTAATCAACCTTTGCTTTCGTGCTGATTTCGCCCATCACCAGCACAAAACCTGTCGTAATCGAGGTTTCGCATGCCACGCGGCTGTTTGGATCCTGCGCCATTAAAGCATCTAAAATCGCATCGGAAATATTATCACAAATTTTATCCGGATGCCCCTCTGTTACTGATTCTGAAGTAAATAATCTTTTTTCCATCTTCTGATCCTCCTGATTTTCTTTTTTCTGTGAAATTTTAGAAATCGGAAAGGAGGCCGGTCGCTTCCCTTTACCTCCTGCCCTGCAAACACCAACGGTGCTCCTTTGTGTACATCCTGTGCCCCCGTGCATAGCCCGGGCGCAGAATACGTGCGCCATCCGGCACACATAAAAATCCGCCTGTCATTTACAACAAGCGGATTTGAAATCATATCAATTCCTCTTATTGTTCGATTTCTCGCTGAGATTGGCACCTTCCTGAACAGGGGTTGCCGTGGTTTCACTGAGCCTTCACTCTCCACCACTCTGAATAAGAGTTTTTCTGTATTTTATTTTCAACACCTACATCATACCCCATATCATGAGATACGTCAAGCCATATTTATTTTTTCGGAAATTGTCTTATGGCTGTGCCCAGATTGTTCCATACTGATAATTATTATCTCTGGCGCCCCACCTGGTTCCCAGGATTGGTGTTCCATCCTCTTCCACCCCTTCGAAGGTATACCCCACAAACATCTCTACATGATATATCCCAAGGTATCTTCCATTGTTCGCCCCCGGCTTAAAGGTCAAAGCGCCCGGCAGATATTTCATCGCCTGAATATTTTTCGCAATATCTCCTGTTACGTTTTTTCCATGAATCGCACAGTATCTGGCAATCGCTGCAGCTACCGGCGCATAGTATCTGTCTCCGAAATATTTTCCCTCCAGTTTATAGCATTTCCAAACCAGAGAGCTGCAGTCGTAATAGTTCTTCAGCATTCTCTTTGGCTGGCTGTAGGTCCAGTTCGTTCCGATGTTTTTTGCCTTTGTCACCACTTTCTTTCTGGTCTTCGTCAGTACGGAAAGTGCGCACCCAAAGTTATGCCCATCTACTGTCACCACAATTACAGCATTCCCGACCTTCTTTGCCTGGATCTGGCCCGTAGAAGTAACAGAAGCCACCTTTGCATTGGTACTTTTAAATGTTGCCTTTAAATCTCCCAGATTTTTTACGGAAAGTGTTTTATTCTGTCCCGGTATCATGTAAAATGCAGTGCTTCCGGACAATTTAATCTCCTTTATCTGGATCGTAACCGTAAATTTTTCCCCATTGATCCACACATAGGTCTTCGTAGAGCCTGTTTCATGCACTTCAAACGTCAGAACACCCTTTTTAAAGGAAACAAAGACATCCATATCATCATTCGTGCTCTCTGTGGCAAACTCCAAACCGCAGGTTTCTTCTCCGAGTCCTTCCATCCCCGTTACCTTCGTCCGAAAGGTATGTACTGTATTGCTATAAATAACACTTTTTGCTGAAAAGGAGCTTTTCGACAAACGAACCGTTTTCATATTCCTTTCTATCTGAATGGAATAGGTATGCGATGCACATTTCACTCCAAACGCATCGTACACTGTGACCGTAATCGCTGCATCCCCAAATCCAATCGTATGATAGGAACCATCTTCGGAAAGCTCCAGTACCACATCCGAATCCTTTATCACCGTCGCATATTCATACTTGACCGCAGCAATCTGGTCTTTTATCGGAGTATATACCGAAGCCTCACTCGTGGTATCCAGCCCAAAAGTCCCCCTGTCTCCATAATCCATCACAATTGCAGAAAGTCCCTGTGTCCCCAGAGAAATATTTTTCCCCGCCGCTTCTGTCGCCTCTGGTGCTGCTGTCACTTCCGGGATACCGGTCGCCTCCGGTGCTCCTGTCGTCTCTGCGCCCCCGGT
Source organism: Lachnospiraceae bacterium (assembly GCA_017476305.1). Lineage (GTDB taxonomy): Bacteria > Bacillota > Clostridia > Lachnospirales > Lachnospiraceae > Butyribacter. The sequence goes on along the minus strand of JAFVAA010000478.1, from coordinate 171 downwards.
CACTTCCGGGGTTCCAGTCCCCTCCGGAGTTCCGGTCCCCTCCGGTTCTCCTGTCGTCTCCGGTGTTCCGGTCGCCTCCGGGGTTCCGGTCGCCTCCGGTGCTCCTGACACCTCTGCTTGTTCCTCCGCCGCCTGCAGTCCGGTTTCCGCATTCGCTTCCACCTTTGCCGC
>JAFVAA010000477.1 GCA_017476305.1 Lachnospiraceae bacterium | reverse complement strand
GAAAATGAAAAGGATACCTATGATTTGAGGGACGGGTATGAGGAGAATGAAAATTCCTCCGCACCGACGTTTCATTATGTGCTAAAGGATGTCATCATGGTGGAGGAATGAGAGCTTATAAAAAAGAAAGGGGTACGTGCTATGGGAATGTATCTGAATCCGGGAAATGAAGGGTTTCGTACCAGCAGGCGGGGGCAATCGACCAGATAAAGAAAAGAAACTACCCGAAGGTCTTAGAGGGCTATGGTTCAGAAATTCTTTTGGTCGGCATCAGCTATGATAAGGAAGATAAAGAGAAAAAACATCACTGCAAGATAGAAGAATGGGAGCTTATCTAAGCATTTTGCTGACTGCTATATGCGGAGAGGGGCAAACAGAAAAAATGTAGGGAATATCTGAAATCAGATATTCCCTGTAATGATGTCTTCGAGCGTTTTACTGTAAAAGTATTCGTGAACCAGGGTATAAAAGCCCTTCCAGAGAGGAAGCGTTTTACAGGAGGCAGCGCGGTCGCAGGGCTCTGCTTCCGGTGCCAGGCAGGAGACGACTGCAAAGGAACCTTCTAAAAGCTCTAGGATTTCTCCGATTTTATAATCCTTTGGTTCTCTGCAAAGCATATAGCCGCCGCCTTTTCCGCTGACGCCGGATAAAAGCTTTCCGTTTACCAGTTCTTTTACGATGATTTCCAGATATTTTTTGGAAATTCCCTGTCGTGTGGCAATATCCTTTAGTGGAATATAGCCATCTTCCCTGTGTTCCGCCAAATCAATCATCATGCGCAGAGCATAACGCCCTTTTGTCGAAATCATCATATGAATCACCACCATAATCTGTAAGTCTTTGATTTATTATACTGTATTCCCGGGGAAATTTCAAACTTCACAGATAACTCCTTTTGACCTATTAACATAGCGGGCAATTGGTGGTAAAATGCTATACTAGCGTTTAGGAGAGAAGATTGCAGCGGACATGCAGATGAAGAAAAAGAAGCTGGGCTGGGACTAAAATAGGTCAATATCACATAAAAATAATAAATTCCTACTAGAATATGGATAAAAAACAGAAAAAAATCTCCACGATATTTGAAAATCTACCAAATATCGCGGAGATTTTTTGTGAAAGAATCATTCCAATGAAAGATCCTTTTTTCTGTATCGGGATTCTTTAATCCTTAAAGAACTTCATATCCTCACTTAACTGGTTTGAGATATCTTTTAAGGACTGGGCATCTGTTGCCAGAGCACTGACAATTTCACCAAGCTGCTGCATAGAAGCTGCAGTCTCTTCGGAAGCAGCCGCATTTTCTTCGGAAATCGCAGAAAGGCTGTTCATGGAATCCGTGATACCTGCCTTTGATTCCTCACAGTTTTTCGCATTCAAGGTAATCGAGTCGATGCCATTTACCGATACCTGAATTCCTTGAATCAGCTTTGTGATACTTGCTACCGTATCATTTAAAATCTGTCCCTGCTCTGTTTCGGTGATTTCTGTCACCTTTCTTGCCATCTCTACAGCACTCTGGGATTCCTTCAGAAGTAAATCCATTTCCTGACGGATTTCATTGGCAGATGCACCGGATTCATCCGCAAGCTTTCCAATCTCTTCTGCCACTACAGCAAAGCCCTTCCCCATCTCACCGGCTCTCGCTGCTTCAATGGAAGCATTTAAGGCTAAAAGATTCGTTTGTGATGCAATGGAGTTGATCGCTGCTACCTTTTCGCTGATACGTTCTACAGCAGCCTCTGTAGCACTGATTTTTTCCGTGATTGCTTCGATGGCTCCATTCATTTCCTTTGAGGAGTCTTTTAAGCGTTCAAGCTGCTCTTTGGAGTCCAGGCTGTTGGTGTTCATTTGGTCGGCAGTGGCAGATACGTTTATCGCATCCTCCGTAACCTTCTGGATGTTATTGCTGATCAGGGTTGTATTTTCCACTGCTTCCTGAATTTCCTCTGCCTGCTGTGTCGCTCCTCCGGCAATTTCCTGTACCGCATTTGATACATCATCCGAGGTCTGTGTGATCCGTGAGGACATATCGGCTAACTGTTCAGAGGATTTATTTACGGAGGAGGCAGATTCTTTAATTCCCGAAACAATCTTTTTCAGCTTATCTATTACGGAATTTACCTCGCGTATGATGGCACCGAACTCATCCTGTCTGTCCGTGAAGGCGTTGATCTTTACGAAGCGGCCATCGGAAAGGGCTTCCATGGATTCGCCGATTTCCTTGATTGGTGCTGTAAAGGATTTGGAAATAGACAGCGACAGTATGATACATATGACGAGAAAGCCTGCGCCTAACAATGCACTTATCAGAGATGTCTTATTGATGGAACTGAGTGCGACGCTCTGTAAACGGCAGGATGCGACTACCCAGCCGGTTTTCGCTTCCTTATACCAGGAGACCATCCAGGTCTTTCCCTCGAAGGTGGAAACATAGGAGCCGTTTGTCTTATCTCCTCTGGAATCGGTATAGAACGGGTTGCCGGACTGGTCTTCCGGGTTTTCCGGATCGATGTCATGTCCGGAGTGTGCAATTACGGAGCCGGTATTATCTACCATGACGACCTCCTGTTGGTCTTCGGTTACCTCCTTTGCAAGCTTGTCATGAAATACGGAGAGATTGTAGTTTCTCTGGATGATTCCGATGACTTTTCCGCTGGCATCCTTGATTGGCACTGCAAATGTGGAGATGCGGGAACCATTTGATTTAGATACCTGAATATCTGACACGTATTCAGAGCCTTCCATGGCTGCTTTGAAATATTCTCTTTCCGAAACATCTACGCAGTCTCCTGCGCTTTTTAATACCTGCATACCATCACTGCCGGAAATCGCAATGGCATTTCCGTCGTTGAAAATGGCATCGATCTCCTGAAGCTGTTTGATGATGCTGTCACCATATTCTGTCTCTCCGCTCAGATATGCGACCGTGGACGGAGCTGCTGCAATGGACTGTAATGCACGCATATTCTGGTCTAATATAGATAAAATATCCTGTTGGATGATATGCGCCTGCGCATTATTGAGCTCTACGGTCTGTTTGATGCTGGTGTTTCTGCTGCTATTGGTGCTGAGTATCGTAATGACGATGATCGGGACTGCCGTGATCAGAACCATCATTAAAATCAGCTTTGCTTTGATACTGCTTAGTTTCTTTTCTTTCTCCATTTCTTTTGTTTTCCTCCGTTCTGATAATTTTTTTATGAAAAAAATTGTGCTGATATGGATAGTATATATTTCTGTAAAAGGTTTGTCAATCGGTGTATGGTCATTTTGTCAGTACCCCTCTGGAAAAATGTTAAAGAAAGCTGAGGAAGGTCGGGGTGTTCATGGAGGGCGGTTTGTGGTATAGTTATACTCAGGAAGGGAATTAAATTCCATTCCTGAGTATACTATAAAAAGTGCATTTTAAAAATAAGCATCTTAAAACCGGTCGGAAAATAACTTTTCTGACCGGATCTACAGAAAAGAGAGGAAGATTATGGGAGCGAAGGAATCCGTAAAGGAACATGCCGATATCAGGGCGAAGGAGCCGAAAATGTATCATGTCATCATGCTCAATGACGATTTTACGACGATGGAGTTCGTGGTGGAAATTCTGATCGATATCTTTCATAAGGAGCCTGTCATGGCAGAGGCGGTCATGATGCTGGTTCACAGGCAGGGAAGGGCAGTCGTCGGAAGCTATCCGTACGATATTGCTGTGACAAAGATTCATGCAGCCATGGACAGAGCAAAGGCGGAGGGCTTTCCTTTCAGACTTACGATGGAGGAGGCATAAAGATGGATATGACAAATGAGGTATTTGACATCATACAGGATGCAGTGGATTACGCAAGGGGGCAGCATTATGAATATGTAACGCCGGAGACGATCCTTTTTGCAGTTTGTGAAGATGGGAATTTCAGAGATGCATTCGCAGAATGTGGCGGAAATATAGAAGGACTGCGTTTCTGTCTCACGGAATATATGGAAAATTATATTGATCGTGTGCAGGAAAAAGAACCGGAATTTTCGGCTGCCAGCATTTATGTGCTGAGCTTTGCCGGAAACAGTGCGGAAAATAGCGGGAATGATGAGGTGGATGTCAGGCATATTGTCCATGGAATCTGGCAGTTGGAGGAGAGCTATGCAGTTTATTATATGGAGAAACAGGGAATCACGGAAGCGGAGCTTCTCAGGGAGATGATGGTGTTAGAGGAGGAAATGGATTCGTATGAAGAACTACTGTCCGGAGAGGAGGCAGAAGAGGATTCGGAGAGGGGAGCGAAAGAGAAGTGGAGGCTCTATGCGCCATGCTTAAATGAAACGCTGACAGATGTCAATCCTTTGATCGGGAGGGAGGCGGAAATCGAACGAACCATTCAGATCCTGTGCAGAAAGGATAAAAATAATCCGCTCCACATCGGCGAACCGGGAGTAGGGAAAACGGCAATTACCCATGGCCTGGTTCAGCTTATCAGGGCGGGGAGGGTTCCGCAGCATTTAAAGGAAAGCAGGATTTTTGCCCTGGATCTCGGTGGAATGCTTGCGGGCACGCAGTACAGAGGTGACTTTGAAAAGAGGTTTAAAACGGTTTTAGAGGAGATTTCCAAGGAAGAAGCTCCTATCATATATATCGATGAGATCCATAATCTGGCAGGGGCAGGAGCAGTGGGGGAGAGCTCCTTCGATGCTTCGAATATGCTAAAGCCTTATCTGGCAGATGGTCACATCCGCTTCATTGGGGCGACGACCTTTGAGGAGTATAAAAAATACTTTGAGAAAAATAAAAGCCTGGTCCGCAGGTTTCAAAATGTGGAGATCAGGGAGCCGGACGAGGAGGAAGCACTGGAGATCCTGGAAGGGCTAAAGGCAAAATATGAGGAATTTCATGGTGTTTCCTATGCGGATGGCGTCTTGCGCCATGCTGTGGAAATGAGCGTGAAGCATATTCATGAAAGGTATCTTCCGGATAAAGCAATCGACCTGATGGATGAAGCGGGGGCATATAGAAAGCTCCACATGATTCCGGGAGAAGTGCAGACGGTGGGGAAGGATGTCGTGAACGAAGTCCTGACGAAGATATGCAGAGTGCCTTTGGAAACGGTAAAGACGGATGAAATCGAGGGACTTGCTACGCTGGAGGACCGGTTAAAGAGCCGCATTTTCGGACAGGACGAGGCAGTTTCCCAGGTGGTGAATGCCATCAAGTTTTCAAAGGCGGGACTTTTAGAGGATGGGAAGCCGCTCGCGAGTCTTCTTTTCGTGGGGCCGACCGGTGTTGGAAAGACGGAGATCGCCAGAAGCCTTTCCGAGGAACTGGGAGTAAAGCTCATCCGCTTTGATATGAGCGAGTACGGGGAGAAGCATGCTGTGGCGAAGCTCATCGGCTCTCCGGCAGGCTATGTCGGGTATGAGGAGGGAGGACTTCTTACCGAGGAAATCAGGAAAAATCCTTTTGCAGTCCTTTTGCTGGATGAGTTTGAGAAGGCACATCCGGATATCTACAATGTCCTTTTACAGGTGATGGATTATGCGACGCTGACGGATAATCAGGGAAGAAAGGCGGATTTTCGGAATGTGGTGCTCATTATGACTTCGAATGCAGGGGCCAGCCGTATCGGAAAGGCGGGGCTTGGTTTCCACGGCACGGATCAGAGTGACAGCGTCGTCATGGAGGAGGTAAAGCGGATTTTCCAGCCGGAGTTCCGGAACCGTTTGAACCGGATCGTGGTCTTTCGTGGCATGGATGATGATATGGCGGCCCGCGTGGTGGAGAAAAAACTTGGGGAGCTTAGGAGCCTTTTAGAGAAGAAAAAAATCCTTTTAGAGGTGTCAGAGGAAGCAGTGAATCTAATAAGGAAGAAAGGAATCAGTAAAGAATTTGGCGCAAGGGAAGCAGACCGTGTCATCAGAAATGAGATAAAACCGCTTTTAGTAGATGAAATTCTGTTTGGCAGATTAAAGGATGGCGGAACGCTTCTCATCACGGCAGAGGGGGATTCCTTTCGGATCGTGGTCCGGGAAAGCCGGATGAGGTGCGTTTAAAAGGCGTTTAAGGAATTGTAAATAAATAACCTGATCAATTTGGAATTATTATGTAGTTCCATTTTTCATTAGGTCCATTAAAGATAATGTTCAGTTGGTCTTTTTGTTCCTCTGTGATTTTCTTGCCTGTTTCATAATGGTTTTCATCTAATCTACATTTTACAGTAAGGCCTTTTTCTGTGGTTGTTGAGCCAATCAAGCTGATGGTTGTTTCTATATCTATAAGTGGCTGTCCTTGCCAGTTCTTTGATATGTAGCAGAAAAGCCGATGCTCTACTTTATTCCACTTGGATGTTCCCGGCGGAAAATGAGAGACATGTATTTCTAGGCCTGTAAGGTTTGATAATTCCTGCAAGTAATATTTCCAAAGCCATACTCGGCTTCCGTTGCTTCCTCCACCGTCGCAGGTGATATATAACCTTTTTGCATTTGGAAAAGTATTCTTTCCAACGCATTGCCACCATTGATATACACTCTCACCAGCAAACTCAGGTGTATCATGACTGATACCCAGATTGATGAAACCAGTATTGTTATTTACTACATATATCCCATATGGAGCAACTTTTCCCAACTCAGGTAATGGAAAATCATGATCCAATACCTGACGAGGATCCTTTTGAGGACGATACTCTGAACCGTTGTTTTTGAAGTTCCCGATATTCTCTTTCTTCTTTGTGTCTACTGAAATGACCGGTTCTTCATTGTTGAGAAATTCTTCAGCAGTATCGTTTATAAAACAAAATTGTGCATCCCTATCCGGGTGTTGAGAGCCTAACTGCTTCATTTTTTGGTTCTGCTGTCTGCTGTATCCAAGCTTTTCAAGTGTTTTAGCTACAATAACATGGCATACATTAATACCTTTTTCCATAAGTGCTTCAGCAATTTTACGCAAACTTTTAGATGTATAACGCAATGGTTTCTCTGGGTTGCCATAAGTGTCATCACTTATGATTTCCTCGATCTTCTCTGCAAGATCTGGATACTTGGTTTCTATCGGCTTTCTTCCGCCACCGGGGCGCCGTATACGACCTGTTTGTTTCGTGCTTGTTTTTACAGATGATTGTATTGGCGACTCATCATCCTTTATATCATCTGAATGGGTATCATGATCAGTTCCTGCAACGATTGTATTTCTGGATTGTCCGGTAATGGAATTAACAAAACTTACCCCACCATAACCAAGTGCAGAAGCTATGATGCCAGACAGATGACGTTGCTGTTTTTCGTCTAAAATTGGCATCATTTCTACAAGAATGGTAGACGCAAAATTTTTAACATCCTGATTAGCTTTCATCTGTAAAACCTCCTTATGAGTTCTACAGATATTATAACATATTGTAAATAAATAAGGAAGTAGAAATTTATAAAGTTGCTCAAATTATTTATTTACAATTCCT
>JAFVAA010000476.1 GCA_017476305.1 Lachnospiraceae bacterium | reverse complement strand
CGGTTATGTCATTAAAGACGAGCCTGTCATAGTTTCCTGATTAGGTGTTGTGTCTATATTCAATTTTTTCGCCACCGGAAGATGGCTTATTTGTGTTACCTTAAAGGATCCTGTTATCCGTTACTTATCTGTTTCAAACTTTCTCCTGTCTAAGATAAAAAGCTTTATAGAAGCTGTGCGGGTTCCTCTGGGAGCCACTCAATGTCATCCTTATATTTTACCATTTCATCATCATACACGTGCATAAAATCTATCACATTCCCGTATTTTTTCGGGAACATCCCCTCGCAGTATTTCGGGATTGTATGGTGCGGCACGATGCCTACAAAATCCGATCCGTCGAACCGAGCAAGTATCTCCTCGGCGTCATCGAGGATGACCGGGAGTCCTGCGGCAGATAGGGCAGTGTAAAAGGTCACAGACTCGAATGGTCTGTGCTTGCCGTTGATCTCGAAGTAGTATCCCGCAGTTTTCATGCGTTCTTCGTATTCATCATCTGATATCTTCCCCAGCCTGTGCTTCCAGCCGAGGCTGTCCTTATCATGTCTGACAAACAGTTCCATATGCGTACTGTTACCGCCGGGGATCACTTCCCAGGGGTGTCCTCCACCACGCTTGCTGAAATACCATTCATCCCAGGCAGCAGGGGAGGAGAAGTCGATGCCGGGACCATCATTTAATCCATGTCCTTTGCCTGTCAGACCTTCGTCCCTGCCATCGGCATAATGCATATACAGATCAGGCAATGTGTATCCACTCACATCCTTCCCGACCGCCTTATACCCTATTTCACAGGCTCTGAAGAAGTCATTCGCCGTGAAAGACATAATCCTGCCGATCTTATCTTCGGTATTTATCCCGGAAAGCATTAGCTTGCGGAAAGCGAAAATGGTGTGTTCGTCCAGCCTGTCAAAGTCTCCGCTTTTCTCTTCCGGCTCATGTTTCCACAGATCCGATCTTCTGATCACTCCCGTTCGCAACTGATAGGGGAGAGAAGAGGCTACCCAGTCATTGTAGGTTCCATCCTTCAGCTTTTCTATGCTTCTTTTCACCGGCTCAATAATGAGCTTTAAAAGCTGATCGGGAATATCTCCAAGCCGCCAGTCCTGTTCCACAGGATCTTCATCCATCATGGCACTGACTATCGTATGGTTTCCGACAGCCACGCCTCGGTATCTGAGGCTTCCATCAGCGTTTCTGTTCTCAGCCACCACGACCTCATACCATTTATCTTCATCGGGATACTCTGACTTCCAGAGTTCCTCGAATTCTTCTCTTGTTTCAACTTCCCCTTCATCCACATATTCGTCATAATCCCCGAAATCCTCAATGACTCCTCTTGGCACGGTGATCCATATGGCTTTCGCTTCATCGTTTTTCTTTAGCGGTGCGAGGGGAGCGAAAGTGGCGAAAAGCTCATCCATGATCGGCAGGATGCTTTTTGTCGGAGCCTCTGCATTAGATGAGCCACGCTCGAAGCATCGCACCAGATGGTCGATGTCAGGGGCTACACACTTATATTTGTCGTTGGTCATTTTATCTTCACCTCTGTGTGGAACGGTATTCTGCTGGTTTCAATAACCAGTACAACTGTTGGTTTCTCACATCCGTTGATTCTCCCCGTGATAGGAGAAGCTGCGGTGTAGCAGTGGCGATGGTCTTATATCGAATCCGCTCTATCTTCGATCTTTCCCAGAAACTGCCTGTTTATCGTAAAGGGCAGGTCCAGATCCATATCACGCATCTCTAAAAGCTTTATGGCAAGCATATTGACATTCACATCCAATGCGGCTGCGGTCTGCACGATGCTGTAACCCTCCTTGAGATACTGCATCATAACGTCGGGTTCGATCAGGAGATTAGCGGCGAACAGGTTAGCCTCGTATTCCATGGTGCTGGTGATGTCAAAAAGCTCCATCTCAGCAATCCTTTTGAACTTTCCATTTTCAGTCCTTCCCAGCATGTCTTTGTGGAAGATGATACGAAGAGCTGTTGTACCCCAGTGAGGACGGTGGAGTAGAGTCCTCCGGCAACTCCAGGTTTTCCTCCGGCAACACATAATTCTTATTGTAGTAAAGCACGGATTCTGTTCCATCGGGCAGATACTTCTTCTTGTATAGCAATGTCCACCTTGGTTGCCCGATAGTGAAATCGCGGGTGGTTCGGGGAAAGATAGAACGACAGAAGCGATTGTCAGAATCGTCCCGTTTGTCGAGAAAAACATATACATCCCGCAGATTATCCCCTGAAATAGAGATATTGGAATTTGCCATAAGGTATTCAGCATTAATTAGAGAATGAAAACTGGCACCCTTACTGTTGAAACGAAAGATTGTCTGGTTGTCATCTATAAGCTGCTCCAGAATGGAGGTACAAGCAATGCGGTCGATCAGTTGTTTTGACCAGAAATCGGAAGAGGCTATATGTGTTCGATATTCGGCAGAGGTAAGGAGCTCCTCAAAAATCTTAGCACTGCTCCGCCTGTCTGGTCGATCTGCCAGATAATGAATACCCATAAGGTGATGGCAATCATATTCACTAAAAGTTAGGTCAAAGGATATGGTTTTACCGGCTCTGCCGAGAACGATATGGTATTTAATGTCGGTTAGTCGCTGAAAAGCCAACAGACACTGCAATAATGTATGTTCATCCATGATGAAAGCCTCCGTTATGGTAAAAAATGGCTCTCCCACCGAAGTAGAAGAGCCAAGTGATGTTTTCATCGCCAGTTTTTGGGAACCATCCAACCATCCACTAAGCTCCACGGCACACCGCATACTGGCACGACATGACGCTTCAACGCTTTGAATAGACACACTCCGTTGCCTATTATTAACATCTTCATTATAGGGGCTGAGGGTAATTTTGTCAAGATAGGGACCAAAGATAGATAAACACAGCGAGGATTAACACACAATGGTAACAGATGAAATAGTAAAACATAATTCTTATGTTATCTATGGCGCACAGGTAATTGCTGTAGGTGCAAGAGAAGCGAT
>JAFVAA010000475.1 GCA_017476305.1 Lachnospiraceae bacterium | reverse complement strand
GTCGTAGGCTTAAATGTAATCAGATTCCCTATTTTCAAAGCCTATATGTATAAAGTGGAAGAGGAAGTTTTAGATGATTTATATGTTGGCCTGATTCGGAAATTATGGGAAAACGGGTATAAAGTACAGCTTTTCTCAAATGGAGTAAAAGGAGATACGGAATATATAGAAAGGCTGATTACGAATTATCCTGAACTTGTGGATAAATATGAGGCAGAAGTGAAGCTGCCGGAAACGACAAGAGAGCTGGTCAGCCTGATTGCAGGGTTCGACCGTTTTATGGCCGTGAGGCTTCATGCATCCATTATTGGCTCTGTTTTGGGCGTTCCAAATATCAGTCTCGTGTGGAATATAAAACAGGTTCTGTTCGGAGAAAAAGTGGGGAAACCGCAAAATTATCTTTTAAAGGATGATTTTGATGCGGATACCGTATATGAGAGACTGGTATCTGCCACGCCATATGTCATGGATCCGGCATATAAACAAACCGTATATGATAATTTGGAAAAAAACCTTCTGCGTTCCAAAGATCTGGTATTACCTACTTACGGTGCTTTAAACTGGGGATGGCGGCTTTTTACTCATGGTGCCTCTGGATTTGCCGGAAAACTGCGCGGAAAGATACGCGGAGTGACAAAAAGAAAGTATATTAGAACGACAAGTACGATTAATAAAAATAAAATTGCCATTATGACCAATACTTTCCATTACACATGCAACCCGAAGTATATCTATCAGGAACTGAAAAAAAGAGAAAAGGAATATGATATCGTCTGGCTTACATCACGCAAGCAGGGAAGAGAGGGTTATCCGGATGATGCCAGGATCGTAGAGTTTAATTCCGAAGAAGGTTTAAGGGAAGTATACTCAGCAAAATTATGGTTGGACAACGGAATTGCTTTTTCTAATTTTTTTGATAAGAAAAGAGATCAGGTACATGTACAAACAATGCACGGTTCACTTGGCATTAAAAAAATAGATAATGCAAAAAAATCCCGGAACGAAAGAGGCAGACGGGGCAGAAGAGTAGTAAAAAGAGAGACAAATAATACAGATTATGTGATTACCAATTCCTCTTTTGAAGAAGGAGTATTTCGAAGGGTGTTCTGGGAAAACACACCTATGGTAAGGCTTGGACATGCCAGGACAGATATTTTGTTTGAGGAAAATCCTGAAAATGTTTCTAAAATCAGAAATGACCTGTTTGACCAATATGGAATTCCTATCGATACAGCTATTTTTCTGTATGGACCTACCCACAGAAAGGGCTTGACAAAAGAAGATCTTTATCTGGATTACGAAGCTCTCAGAGCTGTATTAAAGGAACGTTTTGGGCAGGATTTCTCTATTTTACTCAGGCTTCACGACAGGACAAAAGATATTATCATGGAAGATGAGTTAGCAGATTACATTTATGATGTAACTGATTATCCGGACATGCAGGAACTTATGCTTGTCACAGATGTGGGAGTGACTGATTATTCCAGCTGGATTTTTGACTATGTACTCCGTCGTAGACCCGGATTTATGTATGCTACAGATTTGGACAGGTATGATAATCGAACAGGGCTAGTGTTTCCATTAGAAGCTTCTCCTTTTCCTGCTGCCTATTCCAATGAGCAGTTGATTGAACGGATTCGGAATTTTGATGAGGAAAAATTTCAAAGGGACGTTGAAGCATTTTTGCAAGAAAAAGAATCTGTAGATGAAGGACATTCAGCCAAGGATATCGTAGATTGGATGGAAAGAGAGATTTTGCGTTAAGCAGTGCTCAGATAAATAAAGTACCTTGCGGTATTTATAAAAATGGTTTTTATAAAAATTTTTCTTTGGTTTTTAGCCAAAGGAACGGGCATATGCGAAATATATATGTTTCGCATATGCCTAATTTTTTATATTGTTTTTTTCAGAGCAGTTCGGACTTCTATCCGAAGTACCTCTCCAGTAAGCCCTTGAAGGCTTTTCCATGTCTTGCCTCGTCCCTTGCCATTTCATGCACGGTATCGTGAATTGGATCTAAATTCAAAGCCTTTGCACGCTTTGCCAGATCCATCTTTCCTTCCGTCGCACCATGCTCAGCAGCCACTCGCATTTCCAGATTTTTCTTGGTGCTGTCTGTGACAACCTCACCCAAAAGCTCTGCGAACTTTGCTGCGTGCTCTGCCTCCTCGAAAGCTGCCTTTTCCCAATAAAGCCCAATTTCCGGATAGCCCTCACGAAAAGCAACTCTTGACATAGCAAGATACATACCAACCTCGGAGCATTCTCCATTAAAATTCGAGCGCAGATCCTCCTTGATATCCTCCGGAGCATCCTTTGCCACGCCCACTACATGCTCTGCAGCCCAGCTAAGCTCACCTTCCTCCTGCTTTGTGAACTTTTCCGGTCCCACATGGCAGGTAGGACATTCTGCCGGAGGCTCGTCTCCTTCATGTACATAACCGCATACGGAACATACCCATTTTGCCATAATTTTAATTCTCCTTTCCTGTTTATGTTTTAATGAAATGAAAAAGCATTTCATTAATGAGTTAGAACAGCTATATTTTCAAATTTAAAATATAGGTAGAATTATATCATAAAATACATCAAAACAAAAGCAATTTCCCTGATTTTATAACCCCGATTTCGTCAAAAATCCGACCAAATTCGGTCTGTCATCTTCTCTGTTTTTCCCTGCCGGAATTTCCAAAAAGCATTTACCAGACTTCGAAATCCCAGCTCCTTCATCCTCTCGTAGCGCAGGTCAAAATTCTTTTTCCCATGCTTTCCCGTACATAAATACCGGATCCAGGTGATCGCGTACTTGTCTAAGACCTTTAACTTCTCATCCGTAGTGAGCACAGGAAAATACCATCTGCACCAGGTGATTTCGCCCCTTACATGGTTATCAAAATATTTTCGGTTCAGTAACCGGATATACGCGCGTACAGTCCTCTCGTTATCTGCGCCCTTTCTGATTTTCCACCGATAAAGTGATTTTGCTTTCCTCCGAAGTTTATCCTTAAGTTTTTTCACCGTGATATCAGAAACATTGATTTCCCTTTCAGAAAAATCAAATCCTAAGAACTCAATATGCTCCCCTGGAGCTTTTCGGACTTCCTTCTTCGGATTTACTGTCAGATTTTTTTGTGCAAAGAACTCCTTTATCACTCCTTCATATTCCGTCCTTTTTTCCTCACTTTTCGCAAAAACAATGATATCATCCGAATAGCGGATGTACGGAATCCCTCTTTCCCAAAACCACTCATCTAAATCCTTCAGATATAAATTTGCCAAAAATCCAGAGGTGGGAACCCCCGCCATGATTCCTTTTTTTATCTTTACTAACTCCTGTTCTTTATATGCATATGGATTTTCCAGCATTTCCTTCAGAATAGAAAAAAGCTTTGGCTCTTCGGGCAGATATGTTCGAACCAGAAAAAGAATCTGTTCGATATCCACAGAATTAAAATAATCATGAATATCTACTTTATAGCAAAAGCAGTCTTTAAAATTTACTTTTTTCCGGATCTGATAAATCGCCTTTTTGACCCCCGTTCCAGTCCGGAAAGAATATAAATTCCGTGAAAATAGATCATCATACCTTTTTAGCAGATGGGAAAGCAGCTTTAAAACATAGTTCAGCTCTCTTTCATAAAGAAAGACGATTCGTTTCCTGTTCACCCCGTTTTTATTGATTTCTTTCATCCGGGGATATGGCAGCTTTGCAGCTCTAAAATCCGGAAGAATTTTTAAATACTCTTTATTTTCTATATATTTCCAAAGCTCCTCTGTTTCTTTCTCCTTCATATTTGCCTGTGCCTTTTTATATTCGAAAAATTCCTGCCAGACTTCTTCCCTGTCCAGTAAATCTATGATCTCCATACCTCCTCCCCGTTTGGCACCTTTATAGGTCTTGTCCTGAAAAAGGACAGGCTTT
>JAFVAA010000474.1 GCA_017476305.1 Lachnospiraceae bacterium | reverse complement strand
TTATGTTTGGTTGTTACAATTTGGAACGGTTTTGCTTATACCGATTTCATCCTCTATCAGTATCGAGTCATCCAGCCCTAAATCACCGATCAAGCTAAGTAAATCTCCACATTACCCTCCTTGTCCACCTCGATTTTTCTAATCAGGCGTTTCAACTGCACATTCGTCATCTCATGAACATCCGTAATATCACTTATTTCTTTAAAGGTATTATTTAAGATTGTCTCAAGCTGTTCACCCTTAGTCAAATGATAGGATACCATTTTTAACTCATTTTCCAGATGCTCGATCTCTTTTTTCGTACCACCGATTTTTTCATTCAATTCTTCCCTGGAGATTAAATCATCTGTATACATATCCATATACTTCTCACGAGCCTTGCGCAACTGATTTATTCTGGAAGACAATTCCTTTTCACATTCTGCATTTTCATCCTTTTCCTTATATACCCGCTGAAATTCCTTTGCCACATATTCCGTTACTTTTTTCTTCTTGCTAAGTACATTTGTAAAATACTCGGTAAGTACTGTAATCAGTTCTTCCTCGTCTACTGTAACCGCATTTGGACAACTATCTGCTCCATGCCCATTATGACCGGAACACACCCAGCGCACATAAGTATTTTTATATTTGCGAACAGTTCTGCGGAAAGACCATCCACATTCCTTACATTTGATTAAGGTAGAAAACAAATACTTGTTGCTCTGCCTGTCATGTGTTATGCGAAAAGCATTATGCCGCCCTTCTAAAATCTTCTGAGCCTTAAAGAATGTTTCATCATCAATCAGGCGAAGTTCCGGTTTCTCTACAACCAGCCACTCCGACTCATCCTTTTCCTTTCTTTGTCCGGTCAAAAAGTCTGCCACTTCTTCCTTTCCGTTTACAATCTTTCCTATATATAGTTCATTTGTCAGGATACGGCATATCCCATTCTGGCTCCAATTACGATTTCGCTTTGTTTTCAGATGACGCTCATTAAGCAGATTGGCAATCTTTAAGCAGCCATGCCCTTCCTCTGTGTACCATTTGAATATTTGCCTGATTATCTGTGCTTCTTTTTCATTAACTGTTAAATGGAAATAATCACCGATGGTTTTATCATATCCGTAAACAATATTAGGAACACGCCCTTTCTCTGCGTTCATTTTCTTGCCAAACTTCACACGCTTAGATGTATTCGCACTTTCCTCCTGTGCCAATGCCCCGAAGATAGTCAATACAAATTCACTATTCCCCATGCTGGTCATGTTAGCTGTCAAAAATTGTGTTTCAATCCCCAACGCTTTCAATCTGCGTATACTCTGTAACAAATCTACTGTGTTTCTGGCAAAGCGTGAAATATCTTTCACCACTACCATATCAAACAGACCTTTTTCCGCATCAGAAAGCATTCGCTGAAATTCCTTACGATTTTTGATCTTGGTTCCGGATATTCCCTCGTCTGCATAAAGTTTGATCAGATAGTCGCCTGTGCGATTGGTATATTCTAAAAAAAATTCCTTCTGAGTTTCTAAACTGTTAAGCTGATCATCTTTATCTGTAGAAACACGACAATATGCTGCAATATTCATAAATCCTCCCCCTCTTTTACACATTTCTCCGAACTTAAAGCAGCTTCTTTTACTACCCTCTCAACTTTGTCGGCATTTGCTTCAATCAACACTTTCAATATGTAATCGGCAGTCACATCTACCGGATTTGGATTATGAAACCGATAATTTAATTTTCTCTCTTTCACAGCAATGTGCCTCCTTCCCTCTTTGCTCTTTCCATCCTATGCAAAACTTTTCTAAATTAGAATGTGTAATTTGGACAACCTCCCGTCTATTTGTCCCAGACGCCCCGGCAGTTCTGCCCTACTTTCCGAAAAGGAGAATCTTTTTATAATCTTTTCTTCTGGAAACCCCTGCCTTTCCTATGGGGCTATGCACCCTGCAAAAATGTACAAAACAAAAAAGGCATAAAAAACTCTCTAAAACACAGAAACAGCAATCCGTCCTCCGGTAATTACCGGAATGACAGATTGCCATTTCTCCGTTTATTTTCTTAATATATGATTTTTTTCCCTGATCGTTCTGCTGAGGTTCATGACGCTCCAATCCCAAACTTTCAGGCTCCTGTTTAATACTCCGGTGTGAAAATCTTGAATCCACCAGAACCGTCCTTCGCTTTGGAGTAGTCACGCTCTACAGTCTCATCATAGTCTTCCCATGTTTCATTCCCATCAGCGTCCTTCCCCTTACGAGACATATGGTGAACCTCAGATACCTTATATACAAACGTCGCCTTCTTCTCATTTGTCACCG
>JAFVAA010000473.1 GCA_017476305.1 Lachnospiraceae bacterium | reverse complement strand
TCATGAGCAGGTACCGCCATGATGGCACCGGTTCCATACGTCATCAGAACATAATCGGAAACCCAGATTGGAATCTCAGTTTCTGTTAAAGGATTGATCGCTGTCAGACCGTCAATCACGACACCGGTCTTATCCTTTGCAAGCTCTGTACGCTCGAAATCTGACTTTTTCGCAGCCTGCTCCCTGTAATCCAGGATTGCATCGAAATTTTTAATCTCATCCTGATATTTATCAATCAGAGGATGCTCCGGCGAAATGACCATGTAGGTAGCTCCAAACAGGGTATCCGGTCTCGTCGTATATACACGGAGCTTCTCTTCCTTTCCATTTAAAACGAAATCGACTTCCGCACCTTCGGAGCGGCCAATCCAGTTTCTCTGTGATGTCTTTACACGCTCAATGTAATCGACATCATTCAACCCTTCTAAAAGCTTGTCCGCATAATTCGTAATCTTTAACATCCACTCATTTTTTACCTTGCGGACTACTTCGGAACCACAGCGCTCACAAACACCGTTTACGACCTCTTCATTCGCCAGTCCGACCTTGCAGGAAGTACACCAGTTGATCGGCATTTCCTTTTTATAGGCAAGCCCGGCTTTAAAGAGCCTTAGAAAAATCCACTGTGTCCATTTATAATAATCCGGATCCGTCGTATTTACTTCCCTGTCCCAGTCAAAGGAATAGCCAAGAGACTGTAACTGCCCTTTAAAGCGCGCGACATTGTTTTTGGTCACTTCCTTTGGATGGATTTTATTTTTAATCGCATAATTCTCTGTAGGAAGTCCAAATGCATCCCAGCCCATCGGATAGAGTACGTTATACCCCTGCATCCGGCGCTTTCTCGCCACGATGTCCAGTGCCGTATACGGTCTCGGATGACCGACATGAAGCCCCTGTCCTGACGGATACGGAAATTCCACGAGCGCATAGAACTTCGGCTTCGTGTAGTCATTCGGCGTGTGGAATGCCTTTTCCTCCTCCCAGATTCTCTGCCATTTCTTTTCTACTGTGTGATGATTGTACATTTCTGCCATAATACTTCTCCTTACTTCTATTTCTATAGCCGCTCTAACAAAATAAAACAACCCTCTTTTCCCATGCGTTTTCCTTGATGAGCGTATCTGCCTTTTTCGCATAAGATGATTTTACTATCTTTGGTTCGATTCGTCAAACTTTATTTTAACACCGGCATCATTACAGTGTTACCATTCGCAATGACTTGGTGATAAACAGAAGTTTAGTACCATGTTACTGTAAATGGCAGCATTTTAATAATCTTTTGTTTCTCTGAGAGTCTATGTATAGCAGCAGCTTCGAATCATCCCACCGTATTTTCTAACCTCCCAATGCCTGTAATCTCACAACCGACAACATCCCCGGGCTTTAGAAACATCGGCGGTTTCATCCTCATCGCCACCCCGCCCGGAGTGCCTGTGGCAATAATCGTCCCTGCTTTTAAAGTCATCCCTTCTGTCAGCTCTTCGATAACCTCTTCAACTGACGTAATCAAATATTTCGTATTGCTTTTCTGACGTATTTCACCATTGACAGTGCAGGAGATTGCAAGCGCATGTACATCGAAAAGCTCATCTGCCGTAACGATGCACGGTCCCATCGGAGTATACCCGTCCAGACTTTTCCCCAGATACCACTGCTGATGCTTCAGCTGAATATTTCTTGCACTGACATCATTGATAATCGTATAGCCAAAGATGTACTTTTCTGCCTCAGAAGCCTTCACCCGGTATGCATCCCTTTTTAGTATGACACCGAGCTCTACCTCATAGTCTAAGCTGTCCACAAAATCATAGAACGGAATCAGCCCGCCCGGAGCAGTACAGCGGTTCACTCTTTTCGAAAAATATACCGTATCCGTCTTCTTTGTAAAATCCAGTACATCTGCAGTCTCCTCTATATGCTCTCTATAGTTTACCCCAAGGCACACGATATCCTGCATCGGCACAGGAACCGGAGCCAAAATCTTAAAATCACCCTGACGGACTGCCACACCGGAAGCCTCCCTAAGTCCTGCCTCTATGCGTTCTTTTTTTCTCTCCCATACCCCTATGAGTTCATTCATGTCTCTGACATGGACACCAAAGCTGTCCAGAGGATACATACTGCCATCCTTCCCCTCTGCTGCCACGGTTTCTTTACCATTTATTTCTATCGTATATAATCTCATCCCTTCTGACCTCCTTTCGTAGCGCAATCACCCTTTACTATTCACAGCCGTTCCGTCTGCGAATAGTAACCTTCCCTTTTCTTTAGACTGCCATTTCCATAAATTCATCAATCGCCTTCATCACGGGAACCTCCCACTCCTTATCCCCAAAAAGCCATGCCTCATGCTGCATGGCAAACTCTCTGATATCCGGATCATGAAAATATTTCCGGTATCTTTTTTCGTATTTCTTTCCCATTTTAAGAGCATAGATGATATGTACTTTTGTATGCTCCACCTGAATGTCATCCTCCAGACAGGTGATAAGATCCGTATAATACTCATTTAAAATGGACTCCGGCTTAAATTTCGAAAAGCATTCCATAAATTTATCTGCCGTCTCATCACTCATTTCAAAAAGGGATACTAAAAGCTTCCGCATCCTTCTGCCGTTTTTATTCTCCTTTGCAGCTCCGGCAAGTAAGGGATACATGAGCTTTGTCTGTATTTTAGCTGCCAGCTTTCCACCCTGGTCAAAATCACAGCTGCCCATGATTCCATGATCGATATGTATCCTCTTCCGCTGAATCAACTGCCCCACAAAGCTTCCACCCAAAGAGGAACCAATGGCACCATCTACTTTTCCGCCATGGTTTTCCTTTATATACTCCTCTATTTTTTCCGTAATGGAAAGCATATCCGAAAATACCACGTCACTTCCATCAAATCCGTCGTAATTCACACAAATCAGATGATACTTTAAAGAAAGCTCCTCCACTACCGTTCCAAAATTCGTTTCCCAGTCACAGCACGTCCCCGGTAAAAGCATCAGTGTCTTTCCCCCATCCCTGCCAAACTCCTTAAATGTCATACTCTTCTCCTCCTCAGAATATTTCCTTCAAACGCTGCCAGAATATTTTTCAGCATAACGTAAAAATTTTTTTCTTTCAGCCATCGTACAATTTTCAAAAAGAATTTTCAAGTAGCCTTATTCGCTAATATCTATCAATAAAATTATATTGAAAAAGACAAAATGATATTATATAATAAAGATGAACAATCGGTTGCGCAACCGGAAACTATTAACTAATTCATACTTTTTAACAGAATATGGAGGTGTTACCATGAAACGAAAAAAGGGGATTGGTATTTTGCTTTCTGTCTGTATGGCAGTCACAGCAATACCGGCAGGAGCAGGAATCCCAAAGGTCTCCGCAGCAGAAAATGGGACTCTGGTAAATGGAGCATTGACAGAAAATGCGGAAGGATGGACGATCGGCGGTGATTTCGCCAATACATCCGATGCATATGGCTATAGCTTCTCTGATGGTTATCTCAGTGTCTGGACCGGAGATAGTATGGAAAAAGCAGAGTTTTCCATCACACAGACCATAGCAAATGTGGCAGAAGGAAACTATTACGCTTCGACTTCCATTGTCGGAAATGGCAATCAGGGTGCCAGTACCTCAAAGGACCATTTAACGATGACAATTACAGACAGTAACTCAGGTGCTTCACAGGCAAGGCAGTTGATCACGGATGGCTGGGATAATTGGGGAAATATCCAAAAAACCGATGCACTTTCCGTAAAGGAAGGAGATTCCGTAGTTCTGACGATTTCCGGAACCATGGATGCAAATGACTGGTATGGACTAAAAAATGTATCTTTTCTTCCTTATACCGAAGCTGTACAGGCATCCATCAATGTACAGAAGGTAGAAGGGCTGTCAAAGGATTTTATGCACGGGGTAGACGTTTCCTCCTATTTGAGTATTGTTCAAAGTGGTGCAAAATACTATGATACAGATGGCAACGAGGCAAATCTTTTCGACATCATGGAAAATGCCGGAATCAACTATGTACGTCTGCGTGTCTGGAATAACCCGTATCCACTGGATGCAGATGGAAATAAAATCTATGTCGAAGAAGACGGATCTACCACACATAAAGCATCGGAAATTGCAGATACCAAAACAGATGACTACGGTGGAAAAAGATATTTCCTCTCCGATGGCAAAGAGGTTTACTTAG
>JAFVAA010000472.1 GCA_017476305.1 Lachnospiraceae bacterium | reverse complement strand
GACAGCCGGCTCTGAGTAGCCGGAAAGCATATTAAAGACAGCAGTAGCATCCTCCCCGAAGGATTTACTATAGGTCAAAAGTCCCATATCCGTATAGAGCTTTGCGGTACTGTCATTATAATTTCCGGTGCCCAGGTGGATGTAGCGTCTGATTCCGTGCTTTTCCTTTCGCACGACTAAGGTAATCTTACTATGTGTTTTCAGTCCGACAAGCCCGTAGATGACATGGCAGCCGGCGCGCTCCAGTTTTTTCGCCCAGAGAATATTATTTTCCTCATCAAAGCGGGCCTTTAATTCTACTAAAACCGTAACCTGTTTGCCGTTTTCTGCTGCTGCAGCGAGAGAAGCGATGATTGGAGAGTTGCTTCCCACACGGTAAAGGGTCTGTTTGATTGCCAAAACATCCGGATCCTTTGATGCCTGTTTGATGAAATCTACTACCGGATCAAAGGTCTCATATGGATGATGCAGAAGGACATCATGCCGTTTGATCTGGTCAAAGATATGCTCATCGCCATTTAACCATTTCGCAGGCTGCGGAGTAAACGGTTCGCTTTTTAAATGTTCAAAGCCGTCGATTCCCGCCATTTTCATGAGGAAGGTCAGGTCAAGCGGTCCTTTGATATGGAAAATATCATCCTTTCGGATATTTAATTCCGAAATCAGGGTGTTTAAAAGCGTGGCATCCATTTCTTCCTCTACTTCCAACCGGATGGCTTCGCCCCGCTGCCTTTTCTTTAACTGGTGTTCAATTTCCACCAAAAGGTCTGCCGCTTCCTCTTCAATGGTCAGGTCTGCATTTCTCATGACACGGTAGGGAAAGGCACAGAGTACCTTATAATTTAAAAACAGTTCCCCGATATTTTTTTCAATAATCTGCTCCAGTAAAATAAAAGTAGTTTCTCCCTCTTTTTTTGACGGTATTTCCACAAAGCGCGGCAGACCGGACGGAACCTGGACTGTCGCGAAGTCGATATCATGTTTGCTGTTTTTTCCGGTATTTTCATGTGCCAGATAGATGTCGCGGAATTGCTCCTTTCCCTGCTCGGCTTTTCCGCGTTTTTTGGTTTTCAAAAGTGCTGCAATATTTAAAGAGCGGTTTCTGATCAGAGGAAATGGCCTGGAGGAATCTACTGCCATTGGCGTAAGCACTGGAAATACTTCCGTCTGAAAGAAGCGGTCCACATATTCTGCCTGCTTTTTGCTGAGCTCTTCGTAGTGGTCAATGATCGTGATATGCTCTTTTTTTAAGGCAGGAAGCAGCCCCTCATTATAGGTGGTGTATTGGTCACGAACGAAATTATGTGTCTGACGGCTGATTTCCGTAAGCTGCTCCTGCGGTGTCATCCCGGCGATATCCTTCTTTTTATAATTTACCTGAACCATATCCTTTAGGGAGGCTACCCGGATCATGAAAAATTCATCCAGATTGGAAGCGGTAATGCTTAGGAATTTTAAGCGGTCAAACAGGGGAAGCGAGATATCCTGCGCTTCCTCCAATACACGATAATTAAAAAGGATCCAGCTCAGCTCTCTATTATAAAAAAATTCCGGTTTATTGTATTTTGATTTCGGCATTTTTTTCACTCCTTTATTTTCGTCTATTATTACAAAGTTTTTATGAATTTATCACAATTTTACGCTATTTTGCACAAAAATACTAGTGGTTTTGCAGAAAAAATTAAATTTTCATGTTGCACCAAAGAAAGAAAGTGACAAATGACGGCAGAAGTTTTATAATTATATTCGTAAACGAAATTAATTTCCTTTACGGGTATAAAGGATGCGCAAAAATATTAACGACTAAAAAGCTTGTGGTTCATCAGGGAGGAAACATGAAAGAAAATATAAAAGAACTGTTTCGATATTTGGATGCCAGTCCGACAGCATTTCATGCGGTGGAAAATGTAAAGGCAGAGCTTTTGAAAAAAGGCTTTGTGGAGCTTGCTGAAACAGAGGCCTGGAAGCTTGTGGCAGGGAAGAAATACTTTGTGGTCAGAAATCACTCGGCTTTACTAGCCTTCTGTCTGCCGAAAAAGGAGCCTGAAGGGTTTCATATCGCAGCGGCACATACGGATTCCCCTGCTTTTAAAATAAAGGAAAATCCTGAGATAAAAAGTGAACTTTATGTAAAGCTTAATGTGGAAAAATACGGCGGGATGATCGTGTCTACCTGGTTTGACCGACCGCTTTCCGTGGCGGGGAGAATTTTTACGGAGGAAGAGGATGGAATCCGGGAGAGACTGGTAAATGTGGACAGAGATTTTTTCGTGATTCCGAGCCTTGCCATCCATATGGACAGGAAAACAAATGAGGGGCATTCCTATCAGATTCAAAAAGAACTGCTGCCGCTTTTCTCTGAAAAAGGAACGGATACCTTTCGGAGCTTTCTGGCGAGGGAAACAGGAATCGCAGAAGAAAGCATTTTAGAGGAGGAGCTTTATCTCTATACCAGACAAAAGGGGAGCCTTATCGGGGCAAATGAGGAGTGGATTTTATCACCACGTCTGGACGATTTACAGTGTGTGTTCGCTGCCATGGAGGGAATCAAGGCAGCGAAGCCACAGAAGGAGATTTCTGTAGCTGCCCTTTTTGATAATGAAGAGGTCGGAAGCGGAACGAAGCAGGGAGCGGATTCGGACTTTCTTTCCGAGGTAATGGAGCGGATTGGAAATGGACTCGGGTTTGATGCGGAGAAAAAAATCTGCATGAAAAACAGCAGCTTTCTTTTATCTGCGGATAATGCGCATGCAGTCCATCCGAACTATCCGGAGAAGGCAGATCCCAATCATCAGCCAAGGCTAAATGGCGGCATTGTGATAAAGTATCATGGAGGGCAGAAATATACGACGGATGCTTTTTCTGCGGCAAGACTGAAAAGATGGTGCAAAGAGTGGCAGATTCCGTATCAGACCTATCACAATCATTCGGATATTCCGGGAGGCTCCACGCTTGGAAATATCTCTGCCACACATGTTTCTGTACCATCTGTGGATATCGGCTTTGCGGAGCTTGCCATGCACTCTGCCGTAGAGACGGCGGGTAGAGAGGATATCCGGTATGGGATCCGTCTCTTTCAGAACTTTTTTTCGATGTAAAAGAGAAAGCGGCACATAAAGCACCAAAATACGGTGCTTATGTACCGGTCTGGAATCAGAAGCCCTCTGCAATCCGGGTGACGCCCACATATACTTCTGAAATTTTATACCAGGTAGGATAATCAACGATTCCGGTCTGTGGGAGTCCGAAAATCCTCTGGAAATTTCTTACTGCATCTGCAGTATTGGAACCGTATATGCCGTCCGCGGCAATCCTTGGAAGCTGTGGATAGGCTCTGGCAATAGCGTTCAGCTGATTTTGCAGCTGTCTTACTTTTGTGCCTCTGCTGCCGGTGGTGAGATTCGAGCCCGGCCAGGAGGAAGGAATTCCGGAAATTTCATCCGAGGTATTGATAAAGATATCATCCCCATAAAAAT
The DNA here is from genome assembly GCA_017476305.1 of Lachnospiraceae bacterium. GTDB lineage: Bacteria > Bacillota > Clostridia > Lachnospirales > Lachnospiraceae > Butyribacter. The sequence goes on along the minus strand of JAFVAA010000472.1, from coordinate 2,139 downwards.
AGCGCAAAATTTCAATTGCCGAGTACCCTCTGTCGCCAAGTGTCTTTGATTCCCACTGACGCATCCAGGTCGGACAGGAAACATTTTTCCCGTCACAGTACTGGGTGAAAAGGGGCTGTGTCACATTTGGCCTGGATAAGTAATTGGTAAAGATGGAATCCACTGCAGTGGAAATATTTTTAAAAATATTTCTTCCCGGAACCCATTTCTGGTCATAAGCGGTCGAGGAGGTAATCGTAAAATTTTTCCCGCGATTTCTGTACCATTCCGTATAGACACGATTTAATGTAATGGACTGGATGGCAAGAATATTCGCATAGATCGTATTTTCCGGCCAGGTCGCATAGATTTCGCTGGAGGCTACATTTTTGATGTAGTCTTTATATTTTACGTAGTAATTTTCTGCGGAAGCATCATCAGGAGGACCGTCATGCACAATGATATACTCCGGAATGACTACCCGGCTTAGTACAATCTCTCCTGTGATGACCTGCTCTTTGATTTCATCCTCCGGGATTTTGGGCGGAAAATCGCCGTAAAGTGTATGGGGCGGGATGACATAAAGTTCATCTGTCGTCTGATCTTCACGAGCCACAGGAAGCATGGAGACCTCCTGAAGTGCGGTCTGTCCGGAAAGGACCTGGGCTCCGGAAATATTGACACTTTCATATCCGTCGGCTTCGATGAGGATGTCATAATCTGCATACGGCTGCATGATTTACGGCTACAGACTGAATTCTATCGGTGTCGTACCTAAATGAATGACTTCACTCTGTCCGTTTTTATCAGTTTTTATTTCTTCTATGATCTCATCAGGATTCGAAAGCTCCCTGATCTGAATCGTGGCATTTTCAATGGGAAAAGTACTGTTCTGTGCTGTCACATTTGCCTGAAAATATCCGGTATCTGTAAGAGATGAGTTTACAGCCATAGAGTGCCTCGCTTAAATTAAACCTATTCGAAGCTATTATATGCAATTTCTTTTAAAAGGTTTCTTGCTATTTTAAAAAGAATGGTTTATTATAGTAAATGTTGTGCCTGTTCATAAATATTTCGAACAGGTTGGATCATGGCTCACGAATGACAGGACAGAACATTTCGTTAGTGAGTATGACTAAGTGGCATTGTTTCATAGATGAAATCTGGCGTATTTCAGGCACAGCAGTTTAAGAGAAAATGGGGAAAGAAAAATGACAAAGAATATTAGAATTAAGTATTTTTCGGATCAAATCGAAAGATTGGATTATATCGATGGAAAATCGGATTGGATCGATCTGCGTTCATCGGAGGATGTGGAATTAAAGCAGGGAGATTTTAAGCTGATTCCTTTAGGGGTAGCGATGGAGCTGCCGCAGGGATATGAGGCGCATGTGGTACCCAGAAGCAGCACCTATAAAAATTTCGGTGTGATCCAGGCGAATCATATGGGCGTGATCGACAGCTCCTACTGTGGAGACAATGATATGTGGTATATGCCGGTGATTGCCATGCGGGATACGGTAATCCATGTCAATGACAGGATCTGCCAGTTTCGTATCATGGAGAATCAGCCGAAGCTTTCGTTCTCTGAGGTGGAACATCTAAAGGGGGAAGACAGAGGAGGCTTTGGCAGTACCGGGAAAAACTGACCTGGAAAGCAATGCCATCCGGTCGAGCATTTTGAACGGTTTTGCCGAATGACACTGGCTGAAATAATAAGACTGTGGATAATGATTTGGAAGAAATCTTAAAGAAGAAATTTAAAACAGGAAAGGAATAAGTTCAATGATGAAAAAAATCTCTTTCAATATAAGAAGGTCATGCAGAAGAATTGCATTCCTCGGGATGGCGTTCCTTGGCGGTCTTTTGCTCTTTTGCGGTAAAGCAGAGGCGGCAAGGAAGGTAAATTTGGCAGGAAAATATCATGCGGCACTTGGAGTGGAGACGGATTACAGTGAAAGTGTGCACAGGTATGCTTATTATGAAAAAAAGTATGCAAAAGCAGCAGACAGAAAGCAGTTGATCATTGGTGAAAGCGGCACGGTCGGATATCGTATTCTGGAAGGAACCTTTAAAGATACAGCCATCAAAGGAAACGGGACCTATGAGGTTTCTCTTACCAATGCGGACTTTAATCTGAACAGGAGCTTTCGAAAGCTG
>JAFVAA010000471.1 GCA_017476305.1 Lachnospiraceae bacterium | reverse complement strand
TTTAGCAAATGAGGCAGATGAAATTATACAGATAAATGATGGGAAATTTGAATGATAAAACATACAGATTACTTGGAAAGCAGGTAAGTTAGAGGTAATATGTGAGTGATGCTTTATAGTCGTTTGGTGCAATAAATGGGAGTTTCGTGCGATGAAGATAGCAATCTGCGATGACAGAGAGGATGACCGCAGCGTGCTTAAGGCGCTGCTGGAAGCCTATGGGAAGGATTTTGAAATAAGGGAATACGGCTCCGGCAGGGATCTGTGTGAAGATATGGATTTTATGCGGGAATGCGGCATCGTTTTCCTCGACATCAACATGGACGGCGGTGTTTTGGGTTCCGGTGGAGGGATGCACGGTGTGGGACTTATGAACGTGAAGGCGGTGGTGCTGATATAAACTTTATGGTCATTTTGTGCAAAACATAGTCACTTGGTGCAATCCGGGTTAAAAAAAGGGATGCATCTGCCGACAGATTTTATGAAACTGTATATTTTGCAGACAGGCCAAGGCTGACAAAAATATTTATTCAAGGAGGTAGTGGTTATGTCGATGGGTATTAGTGGATTTGGTGCAAGCAACAATTATCCTTACAAAAGTATCAACACAAACAGTAAACAGTATAAAGCGGCAGCGGATGAGTACTTGGATGCTGTTATTGCGGAAGAGGCCATGATGACGCCCGAACAAAAAATGCTGTATGAGTTGCTTGGCGGGCGGGAAGCACATATGAGAAATGTGATGGGTAACTTCAATTCTGATGGGGATTTCGTGGGACCCGGAGGAATTGTGGTTCCCGGAATGTATCACGGGAAAGATGGTGAAGCAGACCGCTCAACATGGCAGCAGTTGATAGCTGTTTCCGATGATATGCGGCAGAAGATGTTTGACAATGTGAAAAGGGAGTTCATTCAGGAGAATGGAATTTCAAATGGCGATACCACAAAGAGGTCTAAAATATTCAGGGAATATCAGTTAAGCGTAAAGAAGGAGGATCGTGCAAAAGGGACATGGACTTTGCAGCAGTATGAGGGAAAATACTGTTCCGCTATGTATGCGGCGGTAAAGGCGGCTAATCCCAACTGGAAGCCGGGACAGCCGTTTGATCCCGGCATACTGGACAGCGTTACAAGGGAATCCGTAGAAAGCCAGCTTGTCAAAAGCGGTAATACATTGGTGAAAAAAACATCTTCGGGCGGTTCATTGGATATACAGTTATAAAGCTTACACCTTATTCCGCAGAGGCGCATATACCTTTGCCTCTGCAGAATGCCCTGCTCAACATGGACGAAAAGGGAGATGATGTACTCGGCATGGACGATACACCGGAGGAAGAAGGCAAAGAACAGGGAACTTCCGGACATGATGTCCAAAAGCCGGGGCAGGAAAAAGCACTTCCGAAAAAACGGAGACAGAAGAAAAAGTTGCGGATGTCCCCATGCCATATCCGGTAGAAAATGCAAGGCATAAAAAATTCACAAAAGTTTTGTTGCAATCGCCCCAATAAGAGAATAAAACGTAGGTAGATTTCCGGCAAGGAGCAGGTGGAGATGTTTGTCAATGCGATTGAAGAATCTGCCAAAAACCGTCCTGTCCGTATTCCGGTAAATTTGAAATTCATTGAAACAGAGGATGAATTGAGAGATTTTATGAGGTTCAGAGAAAAGACAGCAAAGCCTGCTAATAAAAAGTCAAGGGGAAATTGAAGAAATTTTGAGTGCGGATTTTAGGTACAACAAATAGACCGCCC
>JAFVAA010000470.1 GCA_017476305.1 Lachnospiraceae bacterium | reverse complement strand
GTAAGCGTGTCTACTCCGGATAAAAGCTCTGAGGTTCCTTTTGCCAGCTTATTTGCAGCATCTCTAAAGCTGTCACTGTTGCTCGTAAGCTTTTTCGAATTTGATTTTAGCTTTCCGGCATTTTTAATGAGCGAATTGGCACCGTCTGCTAACTTTTTATTATTTTTTACTAACTCATTTCCACCTGCGCTTGCTTTCTCTAAATTTGTCGCAATGGAACCAATGCTTGACTTAATGGTTCCGCTTGCCTCCATAAGTGGCGATTTGGAGCTGCGGATCGTTTCTGCATAACCTGACATCTGCTCTGCTGCAGTTCCCAAGGAACCAAGTCCTGCCAAAAGGTCATTCTGTCCCTCTGCATCATAGGCACCATCAGCCTTTCCGTTCGTTGCTGCATCTACGGCTGCAGCAAAGGTCTCTGCACCTTCTACATACTGCTTTGTTCCTGCTACCGCCAGTTCCATATTTTCTGCCATTTTTTCATAGGTAGCTTTTTTTACAGCATCCGTCTCTGCTGCTGCCAGGGCTTTATAATTCTTTACCAGTTCCTCCAGACCTGCAATGGCAGTATCCACCTTTTCTTTGTTCTCATTTAACTTGCCTGCAGATTCATTGATCGTCTTTACTCCTGAGCTTAACGCAGCCACACCGCCGGACAGCTTCTCCATATTGTCCTTGGAAAGAAGTGTATTCACACCAGAAGTATATTCCTCTAATTTCGCATGGAACTCACCATAAGATTTCGGAAATGGCTTTACTCCCTGATAAAGCTGGCCAATTCCGTCTACCAGTTTTTTTGCAGCCGCATCATACTTTTTCTCATTCTTTGCATAGGTCTTTGTACCATCTACATAAGTTCCCACTGCACTTAAAATCTTATCCGTAGCACTGGTATAGGTTTTCGTAGCTTCCTTGATCGCGGCACTGCCATCATCCAGCTGCTTCACACCCTTACGAAGCTTTTGAATCGCATCCTCATACTTTCCAAAATTCTTATCCAGAGTATCTAAGCCGTCATTGATCTTATCCGTACCATCCACCAGATCACCTGCAGCATCGGTAAGTTCATCCATCTTATCCTCTAATTCATCTGTATCCTGAATCTCGTCAAAATCCAGACTGCTGAACAGATTTGGAGTGGCCACCGTATAGGTCTGCCCCATCTCGAAATCCGTCACATCTGCCGTGATCGTAGCAGAATCCGTCATTTTATCCTTCAGGCCATCCAGATCAATATCCGAATCATCCCCAAAGTCTATGCTGTCTAAATCAAGGCTTTCTTTTAGGCCCGGCATACCATATACAGCTACGATATCATTATCTCCTTCGGACACCACTCTTCCATTATCTACTTTGACATTAGAGAAATTATCTACCGGAAGGAACATACCGGTCGCCATTAAGAACGGAGTATAGATTTCTTTTTCCTTTCCATTGACCATGACGGTCTGCTTTGAGAGATTCTTATACTGAATCGTAATCTCCAGTTTTCCACTCTGTCCCAGGAGATCCTTTGGAGCAATTTCTTTACCGTCCAGCTTATAGGTGATTTCCATGCTGACAGGAAGCTCCTCCTCTGTGGTTCCCTGATAATAAATATCCTCTGTTCCTGCTTCCCATGTAAGCTTATCTCCATCCTGTGTGAATGGTTCATTTCCCTTTGTGTTCTGAATATCTGTAAGAGTGGATACATCCTCTATCGTCCCACTGATTCCGGAATTTTTCAACCAATCCGAAACGATCACTTTCTTTTTCGCTCCATTCGCATCCAGAGTCACATAAACAGATTCCTCTTTCTCAATGCTTTTCTTTTCCTTTACTGCACCTGCCAGCACTGTGACACGCTGATTTTTCACTGCATCCTCTGCAGCAAAGGTATGTGTGGCATACTCCACATTTCCGAGCAGTAAGCTCGTTGCTAAAAGACAGGTTAGACCGGTTGCAATTACTCTATTACTCTTTCTCATATCCTTTTCCTTCTTTCTTTAATTGATTGATTGTCATAATACTTATATTAACAGTACCCTCTGCTTTTTTATTTTAGCAGAACTTCTTTCTTATTATAAAGGCATTTTCTTATTTGAAAAATTTTATCAAGTCATAAATGTCTTTGGCATCCAGAACCCTTTCTTTCCATCTATGCCGCTCTTTAACTGATCTGCTCCTTCATCTCTGCACCAGCCTCAAACGGTACATTTTCATGCGCCTTATCTCTCTGATGTACTTTATCCTTGATCATATCCCATGAGGTTCTGATGATCAGGCCATCGAAGATCCAGAGCATTGCCGGCAGAATCAGGATTACGACCAGCATACTGATAATGGAACCTCTGGCTAATAAGGTACAGATGGCACCAATCATATCCACTCTCGAGTACATGGATACACCGAAGGTCGCTGCAAAGAAGCAGAAACCGCTGGTCAAAATGGACTTCATCGAAGCCGTATGTGCGATGAGAATCGCATCCTTTTTACTGCGCTTCTGTATCGTGCGCTCTTTATGATATCTGCTGGTCATCAGGATTGCATAGTCTACCGTCGCTCCTAACTGAATGGTTCCGATGACGATACTTGCCACGAATGGAAGCTCTGTTCCCATATAGTACGGAACCGCCATGTTGCAGGCAATCGCAAACTCAATCACGGCTACTAAGATTGCCGGAATCGAAATCGACTTAAAGGTAATCATAATGACAATGAAAATCGCTGCAATCGAAATGATATTTACATTCGTCAGATCCACATTCGTCACATCTGCGAGATCCTTCATCATCGGTGCCTCTCCGATGACCATGGCACTCTTCTGATATTTCTTCACGATTTTATCCAGCTTATGGATCTGGGCATTTGACTCATCTGTTGCAGAATCATAATCGGAACAGATGAATTCCAGCTCATAATTTTTTGACTTCAGCATCTTCGTCGCTTTCTTCGGAATCATATTTTCCGGAAGGTTCGCACCAACGACCGAATCCAGACCAAGTGTCCACTTCACACCTTCGACTTCCTTCATTTCCTTTAGCATCTGCTCCTTTTCCTTCGAGGTCAGATTATTTTCCAAAAGAACGATATGGATGGAGCTCATCTCAAAATGTTCCTTTAAATGCTCATTTGCCTGTGTACTCGGTATATCCCGCGGCAGAGATTTATCTAAGTTATAATAAATCTTATAATTGCTGTTTCCGTACAGAGCCGGTACTAAAAACGCTAAGAAAATGATAAGTGCAACCCAGTGGTGCTTTACGATGAACTTCGAAGCCTTATTCATCGGTGGCAGAAGCGGCTTATGCGTCGTCTTCCCAATCGCACCATCAAAGGTTAAAATCATTGCCGGAAGAACCGTGACGCAGACAATCACTCCGATGATAACGCCCTTTGACATAACGATACCGATATCCATACCTAATTTAAAGGTCATAAAGCAGAGTGCTAAAAATCCTACGATAGTAGTAACAGAACTGCTGGATACCGATACAAAGGTATTCGAAATCGCATGTGCCATCGCACGCTTTTTATCTCCCGGATAACGCTTTTTATTTGCCTCGAAGCTTTCCAGAAGGAAGATGGAATAGTCCATCGTTACCGCCAGCTGTAATACTGCAGCCAGTGCCTGTGTAATGTAGGAAATCTGTCCGAGGAAGAAATTGCTTCCCAGGTTGTATACGATGGAAATACCCACTGTTAAAAGAAATACAAGCGGTGCTGCAAACGAATCCATCGTAATCAGGAGGACGACCAGGCAAAGAAGCCCGGCTACCACGACATATACCGGCATTTCCTGAAGCGCCAGATCCTTGATATCCGTAACCACTCCGGAGATTCCGCTGGCATATACATTTTTTGCCACGGTCTTTCTGATTTCTGCAATCGCATCCATCGTATCATCCTCCGAGGTCGTTCCCTCAAAGAATGCGATCATCATCGTCGCATCTCCGTTAAAAAATGCATCCCTAAGTTTCTTTGGCAGCATTTCTGTCGGTATGTTCGTATCCAGCAGGTCATCATACCAGAGGACCTTATTTACATGGTCAATCGCCTCGATGTCCTCCTCCAGCTTTGCCGCATCCTTCATCGACATATCCTCTGCGACGATCATGGAAAAAGCCCCCATTCCGAACTCATCCACCATCACATCCTGCCCCTTTACCGTCTCTAAGGTCTTCGGCAGGTAACTAAGTACATCATAATTCACCTTGGTCGTCAGATAGCCAAACCCTGCCGGGATAATCAAAAGAACTGCCAAAATCAATATGATGTTTTTGTGCTTCGTAATCCACTTTCCGATGCTTAACATCCTTCTCTACTTCCTTTCCCCCAGAAATCAACACAAAGGATGATTTCTATTTGATATTAATTATCAAAATGACCTTTGGTCATTTTCTAACCATAACTACTATATGACAAAAATGACCAAAAGTCAATCTTTTATTTTGAAATTTTTGAAAATCACGAAAAAAGGGCAGTTTTTACAAATTTATCTGTAAAAACCTGCCCTTTTTATGCAATATTCTATATGAAAACCGGAAAATTTACTGTGCAGATAAAAGCATCATGATTTCATTGCTCCTGGCCACGAATTCCGTCATCTCATCTGCCGGAAGCGGTTTATGTGCCAGCATCGCCAGATCATACAGCTGCTTGCAGAACAGCTCCGTATGCTCGCCCTCTTTATTTTCCAGAATATACTGCACTAATTTATTGGCAGAGTTTAAGATCAGTGTCTCTCCACCGCCAAACATACTCATATCCATGCCCGGACCACCCATGCTGTACATCTTCATCATATCCTGCATACGGCGGGTTTCCTCGGAAAGCGTCATCATAGAGGAAATATTCTCATTTTTCAGCTTCTCTACCTTGACCTCCAGCTGCTCCTTCCCCAGTGCTTTCTTAAAGACCTCGGAAAGCTCTTCCGTCTGCTTCTTTAAGGTCTCCTCATCCTCCTCCTCGGTCATGGTGTCCGTAAGATCCGCATCAATTCTCTGGAATTTTACCTTCAGATCTCCCTGCTCCAGCTGGCTGATAAACGGCTGGTCAATCGTATGTGTCAGAACCACTGCATTGATGTTCTGCTCTTTGAACAGATTGACATACTGGCTCTGCTGCTGCAGATCCGTCGCATAGTAAACGGTCGTCGGCTCCTCTTCCTTTTCCTCTTCGTCCTCAGAAGCCGCATCCTTTTCCTCTGCTGCCTCTACGCTCTCCTCAACCTCCGGTGCCTCCTCTTTTTCAGAGGCATCCTCTTTACCAAGTGCTTTCTTTCTCTCCTCCACATATTCCGGAAGGGTGATATACTTATCCTCTAAATCCTTGAAGATGATAAATTCCTGCATTTTCTCTTTGAATTTCTCATCCTTTAAGCAGCCATATTTAATGAACGGACTGATATCCTCCCAGTATTTCTCGTAGCTTTCCCTTTCCACCTTATACATACCGGAGAGCTTGTCTGCCACCTTTTTGGTGATATAGTCCGAAATTTTCTTTACAAAGCCGTCATTCTGCAGCGCACTGCGGGATACGTTAAGCGGCAGATCCGGACAATCGATCACACCCTTTAAGAGCATTAAGAACTCCGGAATGACCTCCTTGATATTATCTGCTATGAACACCTGGTTGTTATACAGCTTGATGACACCCTCCAGGTTGTCATACTCCGTATTGATCTTCGGGAAGTACAGGATTCCCTTCAGATTAAAAGGATAATCCATGTTCAGATGAATCCAGAACAAAGGCTCCTTATAGTCGTTAAACACCTTCCGGTAAAAGTCCTTATAATCCTCCTCACTGCAGTCGTTCGGATGCTTCGTCCAGAGAGGTGTCGTATCACTTAGGGAAACCGGACGCTTATTGATTTTCGCCTTTTCCTTTGCCGGAGAAATCTCCACGGTTTCCTTCGTACCATCCTCATTTTCCTTTTCCTCGGTCTTTGCCTCATCGGTAAACTTTTCTACTACGACATCATCCTCACGAATGTCCTCCGCATCGATGGTTTCATACTCCTGCTCTGCATTTGCTTTGGAAAGGAAAATCTCCACCGGCATAAAGGAACAGTACTTATTTAAAACTTCTCTCACACGGTACTCATTCGCAAACTCCAGGCTGTCCTCTGAAAGATGCAGCGTAATCTTCGTACCCACGCCCTCTTTCGTACCTTCCTTCATTTCAAAGTTGATACCGCCCTCCGATTCCCAGTGAACCGGTGTGGCATCCTTCTCAAAGGATAGCGTGTCAATCTCTACCGAATCCGCTACCATAAATGCAGAATAAAATCCCAGTCCAAAGTGGCCGATGATCTGCTCCTCATTTGTCTTATCCTTGTACTTCTCTAAGAAATCTGTCGCTCCGGAAAATGCCACCTGATTGATATACTCATCCACCTCGGAATCCGTCATGCCGATTCCGTTATCGGTAAAGGTAATCGTCTTTCCCTCAGCATCTACCTCTACCTGTATCGCCGGTTTATAGTCATCCGCAAAGTCATACTCTCCCATGATCTCTAACTTTTTTAGCTTCGTAATCGCATCACAGCCGTTCGATACCAGCTCACGGATAAAAATGTCATGATCCGAATAAAGCCATTTCTTTATAATAGGAAACATGTTTTCTGATTCAATGGATAAACTTCCTGTTCTTGTCTGCATAATACTCGCTCCTTTTCTACTTATATTTCTGTAAGCCTGCACTCGACATCAGCAATAAATTCTTTTTTGATGTCGGGTGCAGGTCCTTGCGCTTTGCGGTTAGCACTCTATCAAAACGAGTGCTAACAACCATCTGAAAAATATAATAATATTCTTTTTATAAAAAGTCAAGAAGAATTTAGAATTTTTGTCCCTGCTTAACCCCTGCAGGGTTTACACTTCACACGGCAGTGGCATTTCGTTTAAAGTTTTGAATGGAAACTGCACTCTGTAACCTGCCGCAAACCAGAGCTGCCATCCTGACCAGACAGCAGATTGACGGGGAATGCACAAATATGATAAAATGAACGCTGAAGCGTTCATCATGGAAGTTGCTTCGCAACTTCATTATGCCAGAAAACATGGCAATAAATATGATAAAACAGAACCGCAAGCAGCTTTAAAACATGCGCAGCAAATATAGCAGGCTGTAGAAAAAAAGATTGAAGCATTTCAGAAAGGATATTAGTAATCATGGGTGAAGATCAGGTACGTATTATTGAAATCAAAAAAAGTGTATATGAAAACAACGACAGAGAGGCTGCAAAGCTACGGGACGAACTAAAGGAAAAAGGAATATTTCTCCTGAATCTCATGTCATCTCCGGGGGCCGGGAAGACGACAACGCTCACGAAGACCATAGAGGCACTGGACAGTAAATATCAGATCGGAGTGATGGAGGCTGATATCGATTCAGATGTCGATGCAAAAAAAATCGCAGAATGCGGCGTGAAGTCAATACAGCTGCATACCGGAGGCATGTGCCATCTGGATGCAGGCATGACCAGACAGGGACTGGATGAACTCGTTTCAGAGGATATTAATCTGGCTATCCTCGAAAATGTCGGAAACCTGGTCTGCCCGGCAGAGTTCGATACAGGTGCAAGTAAGAATGCTATGATTTTATCAGTCCCGGAGGGCGATGACAAACCTCTCAAATATCCCCTCATGTTCTCAATATGTGATGTGGTGCTGATCAACAAGACAGACGTTTTACCATACTTTGATTTCGATCTGGACAGATGCAGGGAAAATATCGCACTGCGTAATCCAAATGCGAAGGTAATCCCCATCAGTGCCAAAACCGGCGAGGGAATAGAGGAGTGGATCACCTGGCTGGCCGAACAGGCAGATGCCTGGATTGCCGGATAAAGTGAATTTTACCGGTTACAAATATATACCACATACCCTGCATATAAAAGAAGCATCACGATTCCTTCCCAACGGACCAGCTTCTCCTTTGTCCAGCAGAACACCAGCACAATCATACTCATCCCCACGAGCACAATGATATCAATGATATTTTCCATATAGAACCTGATCGGGCTGATGGCTGCCGCAATTCCAAGCACAAAGAGAATATTGAAAATATTGGAACCAATCACATTTCCAAGTGCCATCTCTGCCTCTTTTTTCCGTGCCGCCACCACAGAGGTCACAAGCTCCGGAAGGCTTGTTCCAAATGCCACGATGGTAAGGCCGATCAGGTTCTGC
>JAFVAA010000469.1 GCA_017476305.1 Lachnospiraceae bacterium | reverse complement strand
TTGCCTCCCCTGCAGAGCAGTCGATATCCGTCCTTCCGCTCTCTATATAAGCCGCCAGTCTGCATTCTAGAAGCTTCGTGCGCGGACCTGTCGTAATCCAGCCGGAGCGAAGTGCTTCTGCTGCTTCTGCAATTTCAAGTTCGCTAATATCCGGAGGACTAAAACGAATCGTGCGTTTTTCCATCATGCTCTTTCCTCAATTCTTTTTCTGCACTGCACCATCAGGTTCTTCATAATGCATATTCTATAAAATATATGATTTGGTAATTTTACTTATTCTTAGTTTCATAGTTCACTCAAATTTATACAGCTTTTCAAATCAGTCTCAAACGGCAGTGGATGCGTTATAAGCGTGCTTCGCCACCCTCCGCATGTACCCTCTTCACAAACCTGAGCTGTACATAACCGTGGTTGCTCCCGCACGCTCTGTCCGCTGCCTTCCACAATGCGCCACGCGACATTTGCTTCACGCAGTTTCTTTTCTGAAATGACTTTTTCTTAAAAAATTACCGCTTAGGAACTGTTAATAATGAACTGTTCACTTTGTCGTCTGCAGTGCTTGCGTTTATGGTACTGCGGGCGACAAAGTGTTAAAAGTAATGAATGAACTGTTCCCTGCTTACAAAATATTATTTTATCATTCTCTTTAGAGAACTGTCAAGAGGAAAAAAACGGCTAAACAGCTATTCTGCCACTTTCCAGTCAGCCAGCTTTCTTTTTTCTGTATCAAACGATACGCCGATTTTATAGAGCTTCCTCGAATCAGCCACAAAAGGACGTGCATAGTCCTTTTCCTCTATCTGTTCCAGAGCTTTTTCAGCTGTTTCGTCGCACTTAAACTCAAATAGGTAAATAAAATGCTCCGTCTCTACCGTACAGTCAATGCGTCCGGTATAGGTATGCATCTCACAGAGAACGAACCTCCCTAAAAGGGTAAAAACCAGATAAATAACAGCCTGGAAGTAATGCTCAAACGGATCGGTTTCGAGTGTATAGGTGATACCTGCAAACAGACCCGTCAGGACATCCCTGATATCATCCAATCTTCCATTTTCAATGTATTCATCTAGCGTAAAAATGTCCAGGCCATGACCGGCTGTCGCATTTGGGACATAAGAAGGCACCAGGCTTTCCAGAAAGCCATATTTCACTTCCTCATTCGGAAAAGCAAGCGTATATCTTTTGCGATGTCTGTCATAATCCGCTATCGTCAGATAACCGGTCTGATACAGGAGCGGTATGGAATCCAATGTGTCCCCCGTATAGTCCTTCAATGCAGCTTCACTTGCATATATCGTATGATCAGTAAACTTCCTCACATCGAAGCGGTCTTCCCGCAGCTTCTTTATCAAAAATGTCGGCGTACCTGTTTCGAACCAATAGGAACCAAAGTCTTCTGAAAAAAACGCTTTTAATAAACTGTATGGATTGTATACTCCTTCGGAAACCGGATAAAAATGATACCCGTCATACATTTGTTTTAACTGTGCCAGACATTCCGTTTGTTCCATTCCCTGCTCATCGGCAAGCGATGCTATATTTCCATGAAAGTTCTCTTCCAATTCTGTCTCTGTAATTCCACATATGCCCGCATATTTCTTATCTAACGAGATATCATTCAACTGGTTTAAGTCGCTGAAGATGCTCACCTTATGAAACTTGGAAACCCCGGTGATAAATACGAACCGGATATATTCATCAAAGCTTTTCAATGTGCTGAAAAATCCTTTGAAAACCTCTTTATGATGTTCCTGCAGCTCTTTCTTTTCTATCACATCCAGAAGAGGCTTGTCATATTCATCCACCAGGATGACGCAACGATGCCCCGTTTGCGCATAAGCTTTCTTCATGATCTTTTGAAATCTCTCGGCAATGGTGTTTTCATTGTTTTCAGAAGAATACTCCTCTTCCCATTCTTGGAGCCGGAAATCAATCGCCCGCTCTAAAGAACCTTTCTCATGATAGTTCACCCCGTTAAAGTCAAAGTAAAACACCGGATAGGGTTCCCATGCGTCTGGATTCCCATTTTCCAGCTTCTCTATCTTTAACCCCGCAAACAGCTCCTTTTTTCCTCCCCAATACGCCTTCATCGTGGAAAGCAGTAGGCTTTTCCCAAATCGTCTGGGTCTGCTTAAGAAATATTGCTTTCCTTCGTGAATCAGCTGGTAGATATACCCCGTTTTATCCACATAAATATATCCGTCTTTACGAAGTCCCACAAAATCCTGCAGCCCTATCGGAAGTTTTCCTGCCACTGTTTAAATACCTCCCTCCTTGCCGGAACGCCCATATATATCCCCGCCTCTATCACTCTGTCCACTGCTTTCTGCGATTTCGGACTTTTCTGATACGGATTCCGTCTCCCCGACCTCTTCCGGCTGAAGCAGGATACGGACTTCCTTTCCCATGAGGAGAATATTCGCTGTGATTCCCTCCTCTGTCCTGCTGACTACCTCTGCCTCTAAACCCGCAAAAATCCCCTGCTTTATGATTATGATTTCCCCGGCACCTTCTTTTTCCGAAAGCGTAGGCCTATTTTTAGAAAAGTCCTCTTTCTGCATGAAATATTCGGAATACCTGTCCTGCCATTTCCTGCGCCTCTGGAGCTCTCTCGCTTTCCTGTCCGGATTCCTTTTCTTTCCTTTTTCTTCCTCTTTCCACTCCTCAAATGTCTCCACGGGAACCTTTTCTACGACCTCCAGCCCTACCTCCACAGGTGTCTCTCTGCCAAAGAGGTTCACCGATAAGGTCGCTAACCTTTTATGCCGGTCAATCTTTATGAGCTTTCCCTGGCACTTTTCCAGCGCCCCCTCCGTGATGCAGAGCCGGTCTCCGATCATAAACCCTTTCGACATCTGGACGATGTAATTCTCATCGATCAAATCACGGATAAACTGCTCTTCCTCCGGATAAACAGACAGGATTTCCCGCTCTGCATAGATGATATGCATGCTCTTGGGAATAAATTTTATCCTGGTAAAAATCTTTTTCGGTACCTCCGTTTCCACAAACACATATCCGGGAAACATCGCCTTTAGGATATCATGCCATACACCACCGTAACGTCTTACGGAAGCGTATCTCGGCACGAAAAGCTCCGTATACCAGGAAGCATCCAGATATTTCCCCAGGAGCTTTTCTGTCACCTCTTCCTTCCCCGCCATCACCTGTATGACATACAGCATAGTCTGCCTCCCTAAATCCATTTGCATCTCAAAACCATTGTGCTTTTTTACTGTTCCCCTTTTGCCTGACTGTCAGCTTCTTTTTTTCTGGCTTCATAGTTCTGCCGCACGCCAAGTCCCAGCAGCAGCCAGAAAACAGGTGCCACAGCGATCGTGGAATCATTCAAAAATCCCATCAGCAGATACCCGAAGATTCCTGTCATGACACCGACAGAGGCAAAGGACATGCGGCTTTCTCTCCAATTGTTCCGCAGTGCCTGTACCAGGTAATACCCCCACGCAAAGACGCAGAGGAGCATCGCCAGCACCCCACTCTGGCAGGCTGTCTGGAAATACAGGTTATGCGGCTTGGTAATCAACTCTGTACTATAGTTATATTTAGCACGCTGCGCAAAGTCATCATTTGGAAACTCAAACACAAAGGTTCCCTGTCCGCTGCCCAGCAGAATATGATCCCGCAACAGAGGAAGCGTCATCTTCCAGATATATCCACGGCGGGAAAAAAGCCATTCATATCCCTCTAAAAATTTAGGCTGCGGAATCTTCGTCGTATCAAGCTTCCCCTGTGTTTTTTCATTCGTATAGTACTGATAGGTTCCATCCTGATAGATGAACGGGAAGGAACCGCCTCCTCCCGAGACCACGAACCCCAGCTCGGTATCCGTGACATAGCCATAGGAGATAGAAAAACCTGCCTGCGTTCCGTCTTTTAAATTCACGGTCACCGTAGCATTCCCATCACCTGCATTTGCCACTTCACAGGACGAACCATCCTCATAAATCGCTGTAAGGACCTGTGTAGCATCCGTGGCATTCAGATTCAGGCAAAGCCGAAACCATCTGCCGCCGTAGCACAGCTCCACACCATCATCTGTAGTCCGCATGGCATCCCAGCCCACCG
>JAFVAA010000468.1 GCA_017476305.1 Lachnospiraceae bacterium | reverse complement strand
TGATGAGCATGATTTGGATTCAACAGCAGACAGCACCAATCAGGACGATTTGCCGCTGGTTGGCGAGGAAAGATCCAACGAGGAGTTTCCTTTATCCGCAGGAGAGATTGAAGGGATTCAAAGCCACACGGCTACTTTTACTATCAACCTTGACGCAGATCAGGTCATAGAGCTGATTGAGGAAGGTGTAAATCCGGGAAACGGTGCAGATGAAACCAGGGAAGCTGATAACGTAGCTTTTAAGACGGTTAAAACAACAGAGGCTGCCGTACCGCAGAGTGGCGCAATAAGAGCGCTTGGCGGTCTGCTGGCTTCTGCCATGGGAGCCATTGCTCCGTCCGTAACTGTAAATGCGGCAGGCGGAAGCGGGGACTCCATGCAGGTATCCTATTCCGGCTATGCTGGCTACTGTGGACATAGGATGGGCATCAAGTATATTTCCGAATCCGGGAAGTATCTGAACCACCTCGTATACTGCATGGACATGAATAAGAACACTACCAGCGGCACGGTGTCTGCCGGAGGAAAAGTCAAGGCGCAGATCACGTTCTGTCTGGTGAATGGGGCAAGGATGCTTGGTGGCATGTGCCATACAGCGAAGTATTCCACAGGCAATGCATCGGCGGATTATTTTCTCACAAGTGCAGCCGTCCATATACTGAATGGGGAAGTTTCATTGGCTTATTATAATGACGGGAGCAGCGTCTATAAGAAGATTGAGGAATTGGTTTATGACGCAAAGCACCTGGATAAGAGCCAGTACAATATTGAAACTGGTCTGACAAAGAGCATCAGCTATACGATTTCCCCGAAGACCACGGACTGGAAGGAAGTTTCTACCGGGCTGTACAGGTCATCGGAAAAGTATGTACGCACAAAATCCGGCACGATAACGGATGTGACCTACAAGATCATAGGTGCGCCGGCAGGGCTTACCGTTGGGGAAATCAATAAGGATGCCTCGGACATCGTAGATGAAGACGACTTGAAGAAGTATGACATTTGTGTGGCACAGACGGACAAGGACAAGGCGTCCTCCAATTTTTTCCTGTATGCGAACCAGGAAGCGATGGACAAGATCATTGCGGGCAATAGCACAATCAAAGTGCAGGCAAAGGCGTATGCGGATGAAAAGGGCGGGAGACAATGGACACCAACCGTGGTATCGCAGCAGAAGATCACGTTTCTTGAGGAATTCAACACCCTGTCCGCAAAGGCAACGGTCAAAGTGACCTGCGACTTCAATCCGGGGAGCTTTTCCTTCCAGAAGACGGACAAGTTCACGGGCAAGCCTGTAAATGGGGCTACGTACTATCTTTACGAGGATCCGGAATGTGAGGACCTTCTCTGTGAGATGGAGCAGATGAAGCAGGAGGACGGGCTGTACGGCAGCGGAACGCAGACGCTGACACAGGACACTTATTACCTGAAGGAAATAGACAATCCAGAGGGATACCAGCTTGATGAAAAAGTATATGAGATCAGCACGGATTATTTTACTTTTTATGATGCGAGCGGAAAAGTTACCAAAAAGGCAACAAAGTCCTTTACCCATAATGAAGAGTCGGAGCCGGTCGGGGTTTTCATCAAAAAGAAGGATTCCTTTAGCAAGAACGAGATTAAGAATGCAGGGTTTGCGGTATTCGATGATGCTGCCTGCACGAAGAGGACGGTCATTGATGCGGACAAGGGCACAAAAAAAGTGCCAATTTTCCATTATGACGAGGATCTTGGAGGGGCGGTATCCGAAAAGTTCATGAAAAAGCTGGACGCATATTACGTGAAGGAAGTCGAAGTGCCAGACGGCTACAAGGATTCGGGCAAGGTCTGGAAAGTAACTCCGGGTATCGGTGATGTGGCTCAGCTTAATGTGAAGAACACTCCGGTACGCTGTGATGTCACTGTTCAGAAAAAAGACTCCGATACCGGGGTCATGGCACAGGGAGACGCAAAGCTTTCCGGTGCGACTTACGGACTGTATGCAGCAGAGGATATCAAGTACCCGGATGGGACAGGAATCGTGACCTATACCAGCGGGGATGCAATTAGCGCAGCGAAAGGCACAGAGTTAAAGGCCATTGATACTCCGGCGAAAAAGGATGCACTCCTTGCGACAGTAAAGACAGACAGTGGTTCGGCATTTGCGTTTGGGAATCTCTATCTTGGGAATTATTATATTAAAGAGATTGAGCCGAGCGAAGGTTATTTGCTGGACAGCACAGTATACGAGGTGAAATTCCGTGAGGAGAAGGATGTCCATCAGGATATCAGTGTTACAAGAGAAGTAACTGAGAAGGTAAATAAGCAGGCGTTCCAGATTATCAAGGTTTCCACGGATGGCAATTCTGGGGAACCTGATATCGTGAAAGGTGCTGAGTTTACCGTCAAGCTCCAGTCGGATATCGACAAGAACGGTTGGGATGGGGCGAAGACCTATGACACTCTGGTGACAGATG
>JAFVAA010000041.1 GCA_017476305.1 Lachnospiraceae bacterium | reverse complement strand
TACATCTGTCCGTTAAAAAACGTAAAGGATGCGGACTGCCCCTGCCATCACAAAAACTTTTATAATGGAAAAAAACACCGCGGCTGCACGAAATACACCACTCTCCCCGATGACATCCGCCTTTCCATCGACCGTGACAGCAGACGCTTTAAGCAGGCTTATTCACTCCGTACGGAATGTGAGCGGTACAATTCCCGGTTCAAGGGCACCGGGCAGGAGCGCATGTGGGTAAGGAATATTTCATCCGTCGCAAACCTCAATACCTTTGCGCATATCGCCCTGTTGTCCGTCGCAGTTGCCGCCTTGTCCTGTCATTCCAAGCAGTCATACAGAAAACTGAAATCCGTAAAGAGAGTGGCATGAACAGCACAACGGAATAACTCTTCCGCGCAGATATCCTGCGTTTTCTTGTCATGCCTTCCTTTTTTGCATTTTTTAGGGTAATGGCGGACGCTTTTGCCATATATCGCTTTTCAAAGTACAGTTAGTACATTTTGCTCATCTCTATTCAATTTGGAACCTGTCATGATCTTTTATCATATTTATCGCTTGCTTTAAGTTCACTACCAAACGCTGATAATGAAAACGATGATATGCCCTATGCTTGTGAAAAACTCTTACCTGCTCCAATTCCGAATACCCCGGAGAATGTAAATTCCAAATATGTCCCGTGTTCTTAGACCTGAGCGTCACATCATAAATATCCATCTGCAAAACATCAAAGTACTTCCGGTCTATTCTCGCCATTTCATCTTCCCTAAACATCTCCATCCCCCATCGTTGGTTTTTCCATATCCTACGCCACAGCCGCATTTGTCCCTTGCACGCTCTGAAACCATGCTCCCAAAGCCTGGTCAATCAAAGTTAGAATTTCTTTCTGATCCATGCCTGCAAAATATTTCTTCCGTAACTCGCCGCTGATCTGAATCTTCACCCCGGTACTTTTCGTCTCCATAAAAGATTCAAACACATCAGCCACTACCTGCTCTGTCAGCTTTCCGGTTTGCTTCCTTAATTCTGCTGCTACCTTCGGCTTGATTTTCCAGCCCATATTGTCCGAAATCGTCCAAACAGTCTGCTGCTCCTCTTCTGAAAGATAAGAAATATCTACACCAGCCAAAAGAGCCATGCCATTTTCATCAATCAGCTCCTTAAAAGGCTGTATTAGATAATTGATCCTCATATACCTCGCCACATTCCTGCTCGAAAACCCATATTCCGCAGCTACAATATCCCTCGTCTTTGCACGGTGGTCATTATGTCCACCATCTTTTCTATCATTCAAAAGATGAAGTTCGTGCAATATCTCGTCCCTCTTCATCGTCCCACAGATTCTCTGGTAATGTTCAGACATCACAGCAGCCTTTTCACTCGGGAGAAGTTCTGCAAACGAACGCTGGATTACATTCGTTTCTATCACATAGATATAAGCCTCTTCATCCGTCAGATTTTTCTTAACGATTGCGGGGATTTCATCAAGCCCTGCCAATCGTGCCGCATTCTGTCTGTTATGTCCGGAAAGCATTTCAAAACCATTGCTCGTCTCATTCACGATCACCGGATTCAACACACCATGCTCTTTGATACTGTCCACCATATCATCAAGCCTCTCCCCTTCATAAAGCCGGAAAGGATGGCAATGAT
>JAFVAA010000467.1 GCA_017476305.1 Lachnospiraceae bacterium | reverse complement strand
TCTATCCTTTTCTGTATCTGTGCTACCATGCCTATCTGCACACGCCGTCCCGATAGATAGATTGATAGGATTGTTCCCACCCACATTATTCTGATTATAGTCAGTATGATTCATGTCAGTATGGTTCATATCAGTATGATTCATGTCAGTATTACTCTTATTGTTCTTAATTGGGTCTGATTTTAAGACTTCTTGAAGTCCGGTTTTAAGACCTCCTGAAGTCTGATTTTCAGAATTGCAGAAGTCTGATTCTGCGGATTCTTGAATACTTAAAATAAGACTTCCTGAATTCTGATTTTCGGACTTCTTGAATTCTGATTTTAAGACTTCTGTGGATTTATGCGGGTTTGCGGGCTGTTTTTCCTCTCCTGGGTTATCCACACCGCTCTTTTTTTCGTCCGAATCATCTTCGTCCGGTACCCTTTCAATCCCGATAAAATTCTTCACATAGATAATATCCGGCTTTCCAAGTCCCCTGCGGATTTTCTCAATAAGCCCGATTCCCTTTTTTTCATCAAGCTCCGCCAAAACCCTGACCGCTTTATCTTTACTGCAATTCAAATCTTCGGTGATCTGCTCAATCGTATAAATGATATATGTCCTGTCGTCCTCGTCCTGCCACTCATTCCTGATGGAAAGAGCCATACGGTCAAGCATAAGACCATACAGTATCTTCGCATCACTGGAAAGTCCGGAGAAACGCTTATCCTTGATCAGCATTCTCGGAATACGGTAAAAAGAAAACTGCTCCGCTTCTTTTCCGTAGTAGTAGTCGAAAATCAGCTTCTCGCTCATGCGTCCTCCTTTCTCGCTTTCCATTCCTCCAATAGTTCCAGTATGACCTCTGTGATGGCTTCCTCCGAATAATCATCGGAAAAGTATTCGCTGATACGGTCAGACTTTATTGTGATATTCCGCTTCTTTGGCTTCACTTCCCCGACAAGGACAGTCCTGACCGCCATCACATCAAACGCTCCCTCTTTGCTCAATGCCTTGATTTCGGCAGACTGGAGCATGGACGGAAAAACAGAAAGCTCCGTCATGACATCGAATAACACCGCCTGTTCTTCCTGCGTCAGAAAAGAAAGGTCAACTCCCTGTGCCATGCCGAGCTTCTTTTCGTCAACAAGCCCTAACAGATCATCATTCAGGCGGGCAAGATAGATATATCTCTGTATCTTCTTTGCACTCTCTCCCGAATCGGCACTCATTTCCTCAAGGCTCCTGCCGGATTTTCCGCCAGCCGCCCCCTGATGTTTCATGGCTTCATACTTCATCTTGTAAGCCCTTGCCTTTTCGCTTGGGAGGATTTCTTCACGCTGAATGTTGCTATCTACCATGACGATGGTTGCTTCATCATCGGTCAGGTTGCGGACAAATACGGGCATGGTTTCAAGCCCCGCAAGCTCACAGGCGTGTTTCCGCCTGTGCCCTGCTATGATTTCATATCCGCCTTTTGTGCGTGTCCGCACAATGCCCGGAACAAGCACCCCATGCTCCCTGACGCTTTCCACCGTTTCTTCCATCTTTTCATCGTCCTGCACTCTGAACGGGTGTCCCTTAAACTCATGCAGGTCGGCAAGCGGCACTTCGATGACCTGCTCTTTCGTTACGTCAATGTCATTTGATGTTTCCGTATTGCCGATAAGACTTTGTATGCTGCTCAATCTAATTTTGGAAGCACTCCCTGCCTTACTCATTTGCAAGCACCTCCCTCGTCAGTTCCTCATAAGCAGCTGCAACTTTGCCTTTTGGATCGTGCTTATAAATGCTCACGCCCTCCGCCGAACACTCCGCAGCCCTAACCGACATCGGTATCTTTGCCTGAAAGATATTGACCGCTTCCCCATAGGTAT
>JAFVAA010000466.1 GCA_017476305.1 Lachnospiraceae bacterium | reverse complement strand
GCTGAGCGCCGTTAAGGATAACTACGGAGAGATATTCTGTTATCTTTGTGTGTTCGTAGACGTGACGGAAGAAGTGGAGGCCGTAAAAAGATTTGAGGTCGCGAGCCGGGCAAAGAGCAGATTTCTGGCACAGATGTCCCACGAGATCCGCACGCCCATCAATGCGGTCCTGGGAATGAATGAGATGATCTTAAGGGAATCGGAGAATGAGGAAATCCTTGAGTATGCGGGCAATATTGATTCGGCAGGGAATACATTGCTGTCCCTGATCAACAGTATCCTGGATTTTTCAAAGATCGAGGATGGCAAGATGGAGATCGTGCCGGTAAATTATGACACGGCTTCTTTCGTCAACGACCTGTATCACTCCATCATACAGAGGGCAGATGCGAAAGGACTGGCATTTGTCATGGAGATTGACGGGATGCTGCCATGCACGCTGAAAGGGGATGATGTACGGTTTTCCCAGGTGATCATGAACCTTCTCACAAATGCCGTAAAATATACGGAAAAGGGTAGCGTCACGCTTTCCATGAAGGTGGCGGGAAAAGTGGACAAAAAGGTGTCCATAGCCGTATCTGTAAAGGATACAGGCATGGGGATCCGTGACGAGGACAGGGAAAGGTTGTTTGAATCCTTTGAGCGTCTGGACGAGGTGAAAAATCATAGTATAGAGGGAACAGGACTTGGTATGTCCATTGTCACAAACCTGCTTATGATGATGGGGAGCAGGCTTGATGTCGATAGTACCTATGGGGAAGGGTCCGTATTTTCTTTTGTCATAGAGCAGGAGATCATGGACGATACGCCTATCGGGGATTATGAAAAGAGGCTACAGGAAAGCAGGGTCCATAAGGACAAGGAAGACGTCATCTATGCGCCGGGGGCAAGTATCCTCATGGTGGATGATAATGACATGAACTTAAAAGTGGCAAGAAATCTTTTGAAACTTTGCGGTATAAAGCCGGAGGAGGCAGTTTCGGGGGAGGAAACGATAGAAAAGATGAAGGAAAGCACATACGATATCGTTTTTCTGGATCATATGATGCCCGGCATGGATGGCATTGAAACGCTCCACAGGCTGCAGAGCGATGGGCTGATCCCAGAAGAAACGGTCATGATCGCACTTACGGCGAATGCCGTGGTCGGGGCAAGGGAAAATTATCTGAAAGAAGGTTTTTCCGATTATCTCTCCAAGCCGGTCGAAATCAGGCATTTAGTGGAAAAACTGGTGGCATATCTGCCAGAAAGGGCATATCAGAACAAGATTAAGGAAAAAATACCGGATGGAACAGGGTCTTTCGATAAAGCCACAGAATCTGTGCAGAGTGAACCGGAAGGGATCATGGAATTTACTCCCGCAGAGGAGGACGGGATCATGGAATTTGAACCGGAAGAGGAAGATGGCACGTTAGGTTACGAGGACGCCGGAAATAACCCGGAGTATGATTTAGACCGCCTCAAAGAGTCGGGAATGGATGTGGATGCCGGACTAAGCTACTGTGGGGGAGAGCAGTCGCTTTATTTTGAAATGCTAAGAGATTTCACGATATCCTGTAAAGAAAAGCTTTCTCAGGCAGACCGTCTGTATCTTGATAAGAACTGGCATGAGTATGAGGTGGCAGTACATGCTATGAAAAGCAATGCAAAAATGATCGGGGCGAT
>JAFVAA010000465.1 GCA_017476305.1 Lachnospiraceae bacterium | reverse complement strand
TAGGGCGGTGCATGAAAATACACAGCCTCTATATAAACTCCACGTTTTGCAATCATATACCCGGCAACCGGACTATCAATCCCGCCAGATAGTAAAAGCATTGCTTTCCCATTGGTCCCAAGAGGCATGCCACAAGCCCCGTCATACACCTTGGAATACACATATGCCTTATCTCTGACCTCCACCCAGATCAGTACCTCCGGTGCATGTACATCGACCGAAAGTTCCGGGAACCGCTCCAAAAGAGCGCCACCCAGCTCAGAACAAATTTCCGGAGAGGTATATTGATAATGCTTATCGCTTCGTTTTGCCTTCACCTTAAAGGTAAATCCCGGATTCGGATACTGATGCTCTACGAAATCACCTACCCGTTCTTTTAAATTCTCCCATGTTTTATCTTCAATCACCTCTACCGGACTAATGGAGGACACTCCAAATACATGCTGCATCGCCTCGATGGCATCATCAAAGTCGAAACCGCCCTTTGCCTCCACGTAAATGCGCCCCTGCTCACGTACGACCAAAAACTCTCCCTCTATCTTATCCAAACGATACCGGACCTGTTCACAAAGCGCATTTTCAAATTTATACCGGTTCTTTCCCTTGATCCCTATCTCTGCATACCTTAATAAAAATGCCTGATACATACCTTCCCCTTTCCGTTATCTATCTTTTTTGAAATTTCCGAAGCATCGGTAGTACCTCGCCGACTGCTCTGACCGCCAGACCAACCTCCTCCTCCGTATTAAACGTCGAAAAGCTGAAACGAAGCGTGGAATCCAAAAGCTCATCCTTTACGCCAATCGCCTTCAATGTCCCACTAAGCTGCGGATGATTGGATGAGCAGGCAGAACCCGAGGATACATATACGCCCTTTCCCGCCAATGCGTGCAAAAGCACTTCGCTTTTTATCCCGGAAAATCCCACGCTTAAAATGTGTGGTGCTGTTTCTCCCATCCTTTCCTTTTCCACAGCATGAAAGGTAATCCCTTCGTACTGACCAAGTCCCTCCATCAGTCTTTTTTTCAAAGCATATAACTTCTCCACTTTTTTCTCATGTTCTTCATAAGCTTTCTTCACCGCAGTCATCAAACCTGCAATTCCAGGTACATTTTCCGTCCCCGAGCGCATATTCCTCTGCTGGCCGCCTCCAAAAAGAACCGGCGAAAGCTTCACTCCCTCTCTGACATATAAAAATCCGGTCCCTTTCGGACCATGCAGCTTATGCCCGCTGACCGACATCAGATCAATGCCCGTTTTCCCCGGCTTTATCCTATATTTTCCAAAAGCCTGGATAGCGTCCACATGAAAAAGGATCCGGGGATGCTTCTCCTTCAAATACCTTCCAATCTCCTCCACTGGCTGCACACTTCCGACCTCATTATTCACATACATGACAGAAACCAGAAAAGTATCTTCTTTGATCTCTTTTGCTAACTCCGAAACAGCAACCCTTCCTTCCGTATCTACCGGCAGATAAGTCACGTCATATCCCGTTTTTTCCAAAACATTCACCGGTTCCAAAACAGAAGCATGCTCAATCACCGTTGTAATAATATGCTTCCCCACTCTTTTATTTGCATTCGCAGCCCCAAAGAGCGCCATGTTATTCGCCTCTGTCCCACCAGAAGTAAAAACGATCTCTTTCGGCTTACATTTTAGCTGTTCCGCTATGATCTCCGCACCATGCTTTATATAATTTTCTGCTTCCAGCCCTTTCGTATGCTTCGAGGAAGGATTTCCAAAATCCTCAAGGAGCACCTTCCTCATCACATCGCACACCTCGGAATACACCTGTGTCGTCGCTGCATTATCCAAATACGCTTCCATCCTTTTCACACTCCATCATTACTCTACTGCTGCATCTGAAACATCATAATCGAAAGCAACGCCATTCCTGCCGTTTCTGTCCGTAAGATTCTCTTTCCCAAAGTCAACGGTTCCACACCACAGGCAATCGCTTTTTCCACCTCTGCAGGTTCAAAGCCCCCCTCTGGTCCGATAAAAATCCCGACCGTTTCTTTCGTACAGGCATATTTCACAATCTCCCTCGACCGGCCGATCCCCTCCTGCAGCTCGTACGGAATCATATTGTAATCCAACTTTCGCGCCATGTCAATGGCTTCCTCCATAGAAACCGGTGCGAAAACCTTAGGAATGATCCCTCTGTCGCACTGTTTGGCTGCCGCCTCGGCAATCGTCTGCCACCGTTCCTGTTTTTTTAAAAGTTTTTTCTCATCCGTAATCTTCACCACGGAACGCTTCATCTGCACAGGGACGATCTCATATACTCCCAGCTCTACCGTCTTTTGAATGATGAATTCCATCTTGTCCTTCTTCGGAAGCCCCTGAAACAGGGTGATTTTCGCAGGAAGCTCCGTTCCTGTTTCCTGTGTCTTCTCAATATTCAGAAGAATCTCCTCTTTATTTAACGCTAAAAGCCGGCAAACATAGTCTTTCCCCATCCCATTACAGGCGACCACCCAATCTCCCGGCTCCAGGCGAAGTACATTTCGAATATGATTTACATCCGAGCCTGAAATCTTAATTTCATTTCCACAGATCTGTTCCTCAGAAATATAAAAACGATACAACCCCTTTTCCTGCCTTTCTTTTAAAAAATCAAAATCCTCTGTTCCATGTCCCGAAACAGAGGATCATAAAAATCAAACGATTCTTCCTGCAGACCACATTACATATACTGATCCAGCAGAGAGCTGATATCTGTACTTTTATAAGCACCTGACTGACTATAAGACGAAGTAGAATTCGCAGCAGCATAAGCAGCCTTCGAAACCGTAGATGCCGCATTTGCCACACGATCTGCATAGGAACCACTCCCCGTAAACAAAGATTTCAATGTAGATATCTTCGCCTTCCCCAGCTTATCCTCGTCGATAACAAGCTCATTTTCCTTTCCAACTGTAATCCCTATCTCCTTTAACAGTTTAGAATTCGAAGCCGTTGCCTTTGTCAGATTCAGAGCTTTACTCTGCACTGTCGCCGAACTTGTCTTATTTGCAGAAGAAACAGCTGAATTATAGTCTGAAACAAAGGATTTTACTGCAGCTGTAATATCATCTCTGTTATATGTAGCATTTCCGTCCTCGTCTTTTCCGGTTTCTTTATACAAACTGTTTCTCTGTAAAGAAACTGCAGAATTCTTTAAATGATCCGCTGCAGACTTTGCAACCAGATTCGGACTGTTTTCTTCCGTCGTTTTTACAGAAGACTTCGAATTAGAAGTATCCTTACGATCTGTTTTTTTCGTATTCTTCGTATTCTTCGTATTCGCCGTACTGTCATTTTCCGTTTCCTGTGACTTATAATAAGCCGTCAAAAGCTTTTTATATGCACCTGATTTAATCATAGAATAATCACTAAGCATTGTATTTTTGCTGCCAAACAGAGCATTTGCCAGACCTACATTATTATTCGTGCCGGTACTGTTAAATAAAAAACCATAGTTTCCTGCCCCACCAATTGCCATATCAATCACTCCTCCTGCTTATTCACTTTTTCAACCTGCTTCATCTCCAAAAAGGATATATTATCTCCTTTCATATTATATCGTCAAATTTACGAAAAAAGCAATACCCTTTTTCAAATATTTTCCCACAAATCACTTGAACGTTACACTTGAACAGATTACTTGAACATAAGCATGTTCTGCGTATGGAAAAAGCGGGTGATACGTACCAGAACCTTTTCCTTTTCCGTATCCTTTAAAATATATCCCTGAAGGTCTAACCCCAGAACACTTGCCACTCCCTGCTTGTCATCCACAGCAGTCAGAAGAATGACCGGAACCCGTTTCGTGGCCGGCTCCTCCCTGAGCATTTTCAAAACCTCTGCACCATTCGTTTCCGGCATATCATAGTCGAGAAGTACCAGATCTGTCTGATTCTGCTTGAGAAAATCGATTGCCTCCGCACCGGATGAAACCACAGAGATATTATATTTCGCTTTCATCCACTCCCTGACTGTCTTTGCATAGTCGGAATCATCGTCAACTACTAAAATCTTCTTTTTCATCTTTCCAGATTCGTATCCTGCTAAATAGGATTTAATATATTCTGCAAACGCCTCCATATCCAACAGCTTATCATACCATGCCGTGATCTCCAGGCCCGGCTCCTGCTTCCAAAGCTCATCCCATTCTAACTTCGGAGCCACCACCACGACTCCCTTTCCTGTATCATCCACAAGCTCCCGTAAATACTTTGAGCACTCGGAAACCTCATCTACACTTTCCGAAACATACAGAATAAAAAGAAGAATATGATCCTGTATTTTTTTAATGGACTCTACCGATGCCTCTGCACAGATCACACCGATCTCAGCTTCCTTGAGCTTTCTCTCGATGCCGTTCACAATCACTCCTTTCCCCACACTTAGGATCGCAACGGATGCCACACTTTCCGCACCTTCCGCATTTGCGACGTTTTCCACATTTTCCATTTCCCGTTTCCTCCCTTTCTATTACAAATACCGGTATAAATACCGATTTCCGTTCCTATCCGTCGAAAACACCCCATTCGACAGACTGCTATATGCTCACATGGTATTCACAACTCTTTTATTGTATCAATATATGCGATTTTCTTCAAGATATTTTTCAAGATATTGTGAATTACAGATTAAACTTGTTACACTTCGCACGGCAGTGGCATTTTTAGTCAATATGTTGAAACAGGAAACTGCAATCTGTATATTTACCGCTAAAAATGTTTTTCCTTGCATACAGGCAAAGATGTGTGCTATACTCATTATCACCAGTATTTTCAAATCTTTTATGAACC
>JAFVAA010000040.1 GCA_017476305.1 Lachnospiraceae bacterium | reverse complement strand
TGCTTGAGGACGCTATTGCTGCGGAGTGACAAAGGCGCAGGTTCTTTAAAGGAACCGGAAAAGCATTTGTTCATGAGGATGGATACGGGCTTTAGGAATTAGAGGGGATTTTAAATATGCAGGAGTTGAACCATGCACAAAAAGAAGCGGTCTCTCATTTTGAGGGACCGATGCTTGTTTTAGCGGGACCGTGTTCCGGAAAAACACGTGTCATTACGGAAAGGATCCATTTTTTAATACAGGAGAAGAAGGTGCCGCCAGAACGGATTTTGGTCATTACATTTACCAGAGCAGCGGCGGGAGAGAGGAAGGAACGCTATCAAACTTTGTATTCGAAGGATTTTAAGAGCAGGGAAGCAGGGAAGATCTCAGGGAAAATACCCGGCTCTGCCGGAGTCCGGTTCGGAACCTTCCATTCTGTTTTTTTCATGATCTTGAAATACGCCTATCATTATACAGCAGAGAATATCATAAAGGAGGAGCTCAGGAGAGAGCTTCTCAGACGGATTTTACAGCAGTCCGGTTTGGAATTGCAGGATGAGAATGAGTTTGTCGATGATCTGGAAAAGGAGATTGGAAAGGTCAAGGGAGAACGGATCGATCTTCAAAATTATTATTCTCCGTTTTGTGCAGCTGAGATTTTCAGAGATATGTTTGGGAAATACCAGCGGGAGCTGGAAAAAAGAAGACTGTTAGATTTTGATGATATTTTAGTGTACTGCTGTGAGCTTTTAAGGGAAAGACCGGATATTTTAGCGATGTGGCAAAGACAGTTTCCGTATATTTTAGTCGATGAATTTCAGGATATTTCCCTGATCCAGTATGACATCGTAAAGATGTTAGCCGCACCGAAGAACAATCTCTTTATCGTGGGGGATGACGACCAGTCGATTTACGGCTTCCGGGGCGCCAGACCGGATATCATGAAACAGTTTTTAGCAGATTTCAGGGATGCAGGGCAATGCCTTTTGAATGTGAATTACCGCTGTTCTTCACCCATTGCAGAGGAGGCTGCGAAGGTGATATCCCAAAACAAAAACCGGCTGCAAAAGGAAATCGTATCCTTTGACCACGAGAAGGGAAGATGGAGCATAGAGATTTCGGAAGAAGGACTGCGGAAACGAATTTTGGATGGGACAGAGGAAATTTTTACGATAGAAAGGTATGGGAAGATTTCAGAGGAAAATGATGCGATTCGGAAAAAGATAGAAGGATACCATAAGCAGGGGATCTGTTACCGGGAAATGGCTGTCCTTTTTCGGACCAATATGCAGGCGAGGTCTCTTAGCGCGAATTTTTTAGAGTACAATGTTCCGTTTTTGATGAAAGAGAGTGTACCCAATTTATATCATCACTGGATCGTGCAGGATGTTCTCACTTACATCCGTGTCGCTCTGGGAAACAGAGAGCGTGAGCAGGTCATGCGGATCATCAATAAACCAAAGCGTTATGTTCATCGGAATGCTTTTATAGAGCCGTATGCAGATTTTGAAGGACTAAAGCTTTTCTATGAGGAGAAAGAATGGATGCAGGATCGGATTGAAAAGCTCCAGTATGATTTAAGTATGCTGACGAAAATGCGTCCCTTTGCAGCAGTGAATTGTATCAGGAGAGGAATCGGTTATAATGATTTTATACAGGAATATGCCGAGTATCGCGGAATACCTGCAGAAGATCTTTTTGATATTTTAGAGGAGCTTTCGGAAGAAGCAA
This sequence comes from Lachnospiraceae bacterium, assembly GCA_017476305.1. Classification (GTDB taxonomy): domain Bacteria; phylum Bacillota; class Clostridia; order Lachnospirales; family Lachnospiraceae; genus Butyribacter. Next base: position 3,013 of record JAFVAA010000040.1, on the reverse strand, counting down.
AGGGCTTTGAGAGCTATGAGGAATGGTTTGCTCATATACAGAGTTATGAGGAGGAATTAAGGGAACAGAAAAAGAAGAGAGCCGGGAAAGAGAAGGAAGAGGATGCGGTCATGTTCATGACAATGCATGGAGCGAAAGGGCTGGAATATGAGTGCGTCTTTATTCCGGATGCAAACGAGGGTGTGACACCTCATAATAAATCGGTACTTGAGGCAGATATGGAGGAGGAGCGGCGAATGTTCTATGTGGCGATGACCAGAGCGAAAAAGCATCTGCATATATCTTATTTGGAAGAGCGATATAATAAAGCAGCAGATGCTTCGAGGTTTTTAGAGGAAATGTTTTAACTTTTTTCGGCAGCAGGCACAGGAAAAGGTCAGATTTCTTTTTCGTACTGTTTACGGTACTCTGCCGGACTCTGGTTCATATATTTTTTGAACTTTGTATGGAAGTAATCGACGTTCCGGTAACCGACTTTTTCGGCAATTTCATATACCTTTAAATCTGTATTCTGCAGTAATTCTTTTGACTTTTCTACACGAATCTGGTCAACGAACATATTAAATCCGATTCCTGCCTTTTTGGCAAAGATTTTTCCTAAATAGGAACTGTTATATCCGAAAAGAGGTGCGATCGTTTCGAGCTTTATGTTATCCATGTAGTTATGTTCGATATAATAAATGATATCATCCATAATATTATTCGTCGTCGGGGTGCCGATGGCTTGCATGATCATTTCGAATTGCTCTGTAAAAAATAATATAATTTCATATAAGTAATATTTATCATTTATGTTGCTGATGATATCTGTATTACTTGGAAACGGAATCTCCAGATTGTGATATAAATGTGCAATTTTTTCTTTGATAGACAGGTAGAGATCCGTCAGGAACAGTTTGATTTTATGGATATCCTCTTTGGAGTTATAGAGGTTTTCCTGCAGCTCCTGCAAGGTTTCTGCTACTTGATTTCTCTTTGTGATCTGGATAAAACCGATCAAACGTCTGCAGTAATCCTGCAAACGTTCTTCGTTCAATTCGAGAGAGGATTGCTGTTCTAGATCCGGCAGCCTTTCATAACCAATGGTGTGCTGGTGATTTTCGCAAAAGAAACGGCGTTCCAGCAGAGCTGCAGCATCTTTATAGGAGAGGGAGAGATCCTTTGGATCGTTGACTACCCGTCCATAAGCAATAAAAAGGGAGTCTAAGGGGGAATTTTCCTGTGGCTTTTGCTCACGTTCATAGTGTTCGATAAATTTCTGGAATTTTTTTTGGATGTCCTCCCCCTTTAGTAAAATGACCTCATTTTTATCCAATAGTATATGCTCATAAGAGGAGGTATCATTTTCAGTCACCTTTAAAAGCTCAAAAAACGGGTATTTCATATCCGTATGTTTATGACTGTAGCTTTCGTAGATTACCACCTGATAGGATGTACTATCCAAATGCATTTTAAATGCCTCCATAGCATCCGGCTTCTGCTGTCCGATCAAAACATCATAGAGGACCATCGCACGTGTTTTATCCCGGTATGCCTCCATTGTTTCTGAACTTTTCGTTTCTTTTTCTAAATTTTCCCTGATTTCTTTTATCGCATCATAGAGCTCCGTCTCATCAATGGGTTTTGTCAGGTAATATTCTACCCCGTACCGGATTGCCGTCTGAGCATATTTGAATTCCGAATGCCCGCTTAGGATAATGATCTTCCCCTGATAGCCTTTTTCCCGGATCTCCTTTACGACATCAAGACCGTTTTTTTTCGGCATCCGGATGTCTAACATAACGACATCCGGATTTCTTTCCAATATAAAGTGACTGGCATCCTCTCCGTTTGCAGCTTCTCCGATGATTTCAAAATGAAGCTCTTCCCAATCAATGATACACATGAGTCCCTGTCTTATGATTTTTTCGTCATCTGCAATAAAAATGGTGTGTTTCTCTTTTGCCATAGGAATTTTCCTCCATCTGCTCTTTTCGTTTACTACGGCAGGTTTTGTCGTTTATTTGATTTGCACCGCCGGAGCAGGTTCTAAAATAATTTTAAATAACATAATTTAATTATAGCAAGTAACCTGGAATTAGCAAAGAAAAAATTTATGTTTGAATTTATATTTGGAGGCGTGTGTGAATATCATATCATTTTTATCAAATTTGATGATTCCTTTGCTCCTGTTCCTGATCGTAGGATACGGTCTGGCAAATAAGGTCAATATTTTTGATGCCTTTGTAAAAGGGGCGGCAGATGGCATGAAGGTCGTGTTTGGAGTTTTACCGACACTGATCGGGCTTTTGGTGGCGATTGGTCTTTTAAGGCAGTCTGGCTTTTTAGAGGCGGTATCAAAGCTTTTAAAGCCGGTAGCAGAAACGACGGGCTTTCCTGCGGTCTTACTTCCTCTGGCATTGATAAAAATGGTTTCTTCTTCTGCTGCGACGGGACTTCTTACAGATATTTTCAAGGAATATGGAACGGATTCCTATACCGGTTATTTGGCAGGACTTTTGATGTGCTGTTCGGAAACCATTTTTTATACGATTTCCGTGTACTTTATGGCGACGAAGGATGAAAGGCACCATGCTGTCACGGATGGGAGATGGATGCTTTTCGGGGCACTTTTGTCTACCTTTGCAGGGACGGCAGCAAGTGTGGTACTGGCGAAGGCTTTGACTTAAAAAGGTGACTTAAAAAGGTGTTTTAAAAAAATTAAAAATATGTTGACAAGAGAGAATGAGTTTGATACAATAGTATCGTTCGTTATGTGAATAAAGAACTGCGGAAGTGCTGGAATTTGCAGACAGGCTAGACTAAGGATCTAGTGTTGGCAACGACGTGTGGGTTCAAGTCCCATCTTCCGCATGATAAAAAGAAAGAGCAGGTGCAAAAGCATCTGCTCTTTCTTTTTGGCACGCCGAAGCGTGCAGTGCCCCCATGGATAAGGAACTGATACGAATGATAGTGATATTGATCTGTTGATTGAAAATTCAAAGCATGTTTCGCTAGTTGAATTATCGGGGCT
>JAFVAA010000464.1 GCA_017476305.1 Lachnospiraceae bacterium | reverse complement strand
CGGAAAGCACGCAGTAAAAGATAAACCCAAAAATCAGAGAAAGCACGGTTAATACAACTGCTGGAGCAGAAAATGCCATCCCCGCCCCAAGCTCCCTGATAAGCTTCACTGCCTCAAAAAGCAGATTGCTGTAGTCCGGATCTATCTGCTTCGCCGCTAAATTTCCGAAGGAAAGTCCGAGCACCAGTCCCAAAACCCATAAAACAATCTGCAGCACCGCAATCACTACCACAGCCAGAATCTTTCCCGCAATCAGCTGATAAGGCTTTACTGTGACAAGGAGCGTTTCCATTAGCTTTGATACCTTTTCCGATATGACAAGCTTCCCAATCGCCTGTCCGTATAAAAGCACCATCATATAGAGCAAAAAGATGACAAGCATCGGCAAAAGCATTTTCATAAGCTCCGCGCCTACTCCTGCCGCCTCATCCCCCACAGTCGTACGCTCCACATTTACAGGCATCAGGGCGGTTAAAATATCCTCCTCCTTTGCCTCACTTCCCTTCGAACGCATGACAGCGTCAATTGTCCTAAGCTTCTCCACATAGCCGGCGAAAAGGGTATTAAACTCCTCTGCCTCATCATAGGAGATTTCCGACCAGGCAGGAATATTCAGCTTTACCGCATACTCCTTCTCACCTTCTGCAAGCTCCACATCCAGGGCATGAAGCTCCTTTTTCCCGGCAGCCCCCTCTGTCACAAAGGTAAGCTTTTCATACTCCTCCCCGGCAAACTGCGTGAAACCTGAAAAATCCATATACGAAAGCTCTGTATGATTTGTCACATAGACCTTTTTTATAGGAGAAAGCTCCTCATCGGAATCCTTCCCCATCGCCATAAATACACAAACCAAAATGCAGATCAGGCACAAAATCACTGGGAAAATAAAGGTAGCAAAGATAAACCCCTTCCCCTTGGTCTGCTGCTTAAATGTAAACCAAAATATATCCGCCATCTATTCTTCCCCCCTTACCTTTCCGTATCGTATAATGTATAAAATATCCCTTGGCTTTAGTACAGCCCCGTTATAAAACAAAAGATATTCATAAATTTTCGCTGCAAGGATGAGCACAACCACGGTTCCCGCAAGCAAAAGAAAAAGCGAGGTTAAGCCAAGCCACAAGGGAACACAGCCCATCAAAAGATTTGCCGGGACGGAAAACACCGAGGTAACAGGAATCAGACAGCAGATAAGAGCAAAGCCGCCGGTCATTTCCCCAGTCTCCTGAAACAGATTTCCCATAGAAACTGCCATGGACAGGTACGCCCCTATGATGACAAGCAGGGTAAACAGAACCATTCCCTCTGCCGATTCCTCGATTTTACTGACAGAAGCACCTGCAATACTCGCAATCAGCGAAAAGAACAAAAGCCCGGTTAAAATAATAAGAACCGCCAAAATTACATTGCCGCCGGAAAAACCTGCAAGCACGGACTGCTCCTTCATGCTTTTTACGATTTCGGACAGTCCTCCCGCTACAGAAAAGGAAAACAGATTTTCCGAAAAAAGAACCGAAAGGATTCCCGAAAGAGCCATCGCCCCAAGCTGTATGAACAGCCCCACGAGTATCGCAAGCACCTTCCCCGCCACGATTGCCATCGGCTTTACGGAAATCAGCAGATATTCAATAAGCTTACTGGATTTTTCCACGATGATGGAATTCGCCACATGCTGTCCCGCATAGGTCACGAAAAAGATCATGACCACGATAAACGTAAGCCAGAGGGAATATCTCCCCATAAATCCTGTAGGACTGGAGTCTGTAGCACTTTCCTTTCCGTCGGTATAGGTCTTTACCTCTTTTCCTACATCCTCCAGATATTCCTCAGATATCACAGAGGATACCTGAAGTTCTCGTAACCGTTCGGAAAGCCAGCCTGTCACACGGTCGATATCCTCAGAGCTTTTTCTGGTATCCCATCCAGTCACGACCTCCACGGAATATACGCCATTTTCTCTTTTTATGAGAAGGAGACAGGTATCCGAATGCTCATTTAACAGCTTTCTCTGCTCCTCCGCCTGCGCATCGTCCACAGATTCCACCTCCAGGTCATACCGCTTTTTCAGCCGCTCTATAAGCTTTTCTACCGGCTGCTCCTCCGGATAGCTTATATACACCTTTTTTAAATGCGTAAGCTCTATTTTCCCTTTTCTTTCCGAAGCTCCATCTTCTTCCTCCACATCCCCCTCTGCCTGTGCATCGTCTACATATTCCCCGTCCATCTCCACAGCTTCCGTATCCTCTGTCATAAAATAAGAAGCAGCAGGCAGACCAATCGCAGCAATCAGACAGAATACAATCAGGGTAATCCGGTAGGATTTCGTCTTAAGTGTCTGCTTTAAGGTAAAAGAAAAAATATCCTTCCACCCGGTAATATCAAGCCTTCTTTTCATTTCACTCTTCTTCATCGGATGCGCCTCCTACTGTTTCTATAAATATTTCATGTAAGGAAGGCTCTCTAAGCTCAAACAGGACAATCTGATGTCCCTTCCCTATCAATGTACTTAAAAACGCTCTCGCCTGCTCCTCCCCACTTACCTTTAGCATCGTCTTATCCGGAGTCTCCTCCATGATCTGTAACTGGTATTCCTCTATCACATCCGAAAAATCATCATCACATTTGATTTCCAGGTTTACTCTGCCATATCCCCTCTTTATCTCATTCAGATTTCCCTGAAGCACAGAATTTCCATGATTCAAAATGGTAATATCCTCGCAGAACTCTTCTACCGTAGCCATCTGGTGACTGGACATGATGATATACTTTCCCTTTTCAATCTCCTGTCTTATGATTTTTTTAAACAGGTCTGTATTTACCGGATCCAAACCGCTAATCGGTTCATCAAAGATCAAAAGCTCCGGATCGTCAATGAGTGCAGCCATGAGCTGGATTTTCTGCTGATTTCCTTTTGAAAGCTGATCTGCCTTCATCGGCTTTACCCTTCTCCTTCTCCCGCTCTGCGCGGAAAGCTCCGGATACAGGTATTCATCTAACTCCAAAATTTCCGACCACCTTCGGATTCTCTTCTTCGCCTCCTCCTTTGCAACCTTTTTAAGACTCGCAAAATAGAGGAGCTGATCCATCAGCTCGTATTTCGGATATAAGCCTCTTTCCTCAGCGAGATAGCCCACCCTCGTTTCCAGGGGTTTTAAAGGCTTTCCTTCCCATAAAACCTCTCCACCATCCTTCGCGATCATCTCTAACATCATGCGGATAGAGGTCGTCTTTCCGGCACCATTGGTCCCGAGGAGCGCATATACCCCCGGCTCCTGCATCGTAAAGCTAAGCTCGTTTACGACCACCTTATCCCCGTATTTTTTTAACAGCCCTTTTACCTCTAGCGACATCGTTTTTCCTCCCTATGTTTTTTCATAAATTACAGACATTATTTACAGGAAACGAATTTATTTAATGCGTTTCCTATAAAAACCGGATTATATCCATGCACATACTGTATATAAATAATTATATACAATATGTGCAGTTTGTCAACATCTTTCTCCACCTCTCAGAAGCTTTCTATATGCAAAAACATCGCTGTCTGCCCTGTCCCGGCTTCTTCAGCGATGTTTCTTTAAGCTGTCTTTTATTCGAATTCAGACATTTTCTCATCGAATCACTCCATTAATTCTAATAATTCCTCAATTTTACTATTGAAAAATTTCATTTGACGATTTTCATCCTTGAACCAGTTTTCTTCATGATGTTT
>JAFVAA010000463.1 GCA_017476305.1 Lachnospiraceae bacterium | reverse complement strand
TCCTTTCTTAAATTTGATTTTTCACACATAAGATGATACACTATATCTGAATAATTTTATACGAACTTTCTCAGGAAGAAATACTGTAAATATGCGGTGTTTCTCCTGAAAAGTTCGTATAAACTAAGGGTTCGTATAACAGCAAAAATTTTGTGATATTATCCATCAATGCGTCTTTTAACTCTTTTTCATCATGTTTTTCACGAATGGTTAAAAAATCAAAATTATATGGATCTTTTGTCATTTCCTGTGCCAAATCACTTTCTGTAGCCGGAAGTGTTTTAGAAAAATTCGTAACTGCCTTTCCCTGTCTCTCATACAAATTCGTATCCAAAAAATTCAACAGAACCGCCCTTGACCAATTGTTTTCTATAGTTTTCTTTACATAAAACAGTGCTTTTTCCGGATTGTTTTTACACTTACTAATTAAAATCATCTGATGTCCCCATGGAATATTAAAAATAACATCGTTTCCAAAATCATCAGCAACTTGTTGACGATTTTGATTTTTAGAAAAATCTTCCAATAGACCATTGTATAATTCAAAAAAATATCTCATATATTTTAAGTTTGTAACAGAAAAGGAATGAACATCAGGAAATGTCTCCATCAGATCACTACTTACTGCCTTATAAAAACCCGATCCATATTTTGCATCCTTTATCATCAAAGATATATCACGTCCGACAGAATAGTAAAAACGCAGCATTTCATCATTTACTTTCACTGCAGCCTTTAGCTGTCCCTGGCGAAAACGTTTGGAAACATCTTCTATCCATCTTCTGTATTTATCATCTTTTTTTATCAAACTGCTCATACACTCTGTCCTCCCTCGATCTCTGCAATAATCTTGTCAATCTCATCACGCAAGACCTGCTCCCTGGCAACAATATCCTTAATCTCCGCATTCAGCTTGACTATATCTATCTTTTCCCTTGTGTCTTTCTTTTCAACATAAGTGCTGACTGACAGATTGTATCCCTGCTCTTTCACTTCATCATACGGCACAAGTCTTGAAAAATATTCTTCCTCTTTCCTCTCTGCAAACACATCCACAATCCGACTGATATTTTCCTCTGTCAGCCGGTTATTATTTGTGACCTTGATGCATTCCTCTCCTGCATCAATGAACAGGATCTTATTATCTTCTTTCCCCTTTTTCAAGACCATAATGCAAGTGGCTATGGAAGTTCCAAAAAACAGATTGCCCGGAAGCTGTACCACACAGTCTACAAAGTTATTATCAATCAAATATTTTCGGATCTTCTGCTCTGCCCCGCCCCGGTACATGATTCCCGGAAAACATACGATCGCAGCCGTTCCGTTTGCCGCAAGCCACGAAAGAGAGTGCATGATAAAAGCCAGATCTGCCTTACTTTTTGGTGCTAAAACTCCTGCCGGTGCAAATCGTGGATCATTGATCAAAAGCGGATTTTCATCTCCTGCCCACTTAATTGAATACGGAGGATTTGAAACAATCAGTTCAAACGGTTCATCGTCCCAATGCTGCGGACCCGTCAGCGTATCTTCACAGGCGACATCAAATTTATCAAAGCCAATATCGTGAAGAAACATATTGATACGGCAAAGGTTGTATGTAGTAATATTGATCTCCTGTCCGAAAAAGCCGGATATGATCGCATCCTTCCCAAGAATCTTCTCTGCCTTTAAGAGCAGAGAACCAGAACCACATGCTGGATCGTACACTTTGTTGATTGTTTTCTTCCCTACTGTCCCAAGTCTGGTAAGCAGTTCTGATACATCTGCCGGCGTAAAAAATTCACCTCCGGACTTTCCTGCATTGGAGGCATACATGGTCATCAGATACTCATAGGCATCCCCAAACGCATCAATATCATGCTCTTTCACAGAACCAAGATTCATGGAGGCGATTCCGTCAAGCAGTTTGCAAAGCCTTTCATTTCTCTTTGCTACTGTACTTCCCAATTTATTGCTGTTCACGTCAAAATCGTCAAACAGACCATCAAAACTGCTTTCAGACTGACTGCCCTTTGCCGACTCCTCATCGTTCTTTTTCATATTATCAAAAAAGCTACCACTCAAAAATACATTCCTGTCGCATCCTCTGGCAGTTCAGCCCATTATAAGAATTGACCTCGAACCACATCGTACCATCTATGTACCCGGCATTCAATTCTGTAAAACATCCCTTTGCTGGGTGGTTCCGGCTTCTGCCATCCAGCAAGGGGAGGCTCAGATACTCCGTCCTTTCATCAATAAAAGCAAAATAATACTGACAGTCATATCCTAAACTTTTCGCATACATTTTCATTTTCGGAAGATCCGTTCTTCCATAATCCACCGTGCCGCCGTATTTGATCTCTATGATTGCCAAAATGTCTGTCACACGGTCATGCAAGTGGTAATCTTCCCTTTCCAGATCCGTCTCACAGACTGCCAGATCAGCAAAGTAGTTTTTCCCCTGAATATTGGATTTATATTCCGGGTATAGATGTAAGCGGTTCTCCTTTAAGAGAGGATCAAGTCCATTCCTCAGATGATGGTACAGGCTGCATTGTACGCTACGCTCCAAAAGAAGATGTCCTTCTCCATATTCCCTGCACATCTCATTGATCCAGACTGTCTTAATACACTCGTCTATTTTCTTTATCACACCTTTTTTCATAGGTCTTTTCCTCTACCAGTCTTTTTCTCATAGCGATTTTTTATGTATTTCTATCCATACATCCCTTTTATTTCCCCCGCCAGTTCTGCAATCCTCTCCCGTGCCCAATCCGGCGAAATGATCTCCAGATTATTACCAAAACTCATAAGCCATCCATAGAACTGGTCGCTCACTACCACATCCACCAATGCCGTAAAGTGATCTTCATCCTCCGGTAGCATAGCAACATCCTGTGTCTTAATAATGTCCAGTCCAAAGGTACGAAGTGCCTCATAATCGTCATACAGGCTTTTCCTCCCTGCATCTATCCCATACGAATCCAGACGGTCTATGATCTGCGGAGTTGTGAGCCTGTGATCATCGTCTGTTTCTTCCAAAAAAATCTTTACAAGGTATAGCAGTTTCATCTTCTGCTTGCTTTTCCGTGCCATATCGCTCTATCCTCCAACTCATTTACGGGCATAGTTTCCCAAACTATGTCTATTATACACGAAATGCTGTGTCATAAAAAGGACTTACTAAAGATTTTTGGGGATATTTTTTGAATTTTTTGCCCATTTATTCAAGACAACGAATAAAAAAGGATCTCCGGTCGTTCCCGAAAACCCTCTTTTCAATCCTTATCCTTCAAAATATCCCATCCAGATTCCCATTTCCTTTGCATGTTCTGCCAGATAGCTATAAGTCGTTTCAGACACCATGTAACTCCTGGGACGTGGTTCATTGAACCCTGTCGTATAGATGTAATACTTCCCATCCGCTTTTACCACTGTCTTTCCGTGTTCATTCAAGCCACCACATCCCTGTGCTTTTACATCTATATACCTGCACAGTATTTCCATCGCATAGCGGCTTGCCATACAATCCCCTTTCCCCTTCAGAAAGATTTCTGTCCAATCGCTGTCATAGTATTCGTAATCTGATATTTCCCCTATATATTCTGCCACCCGGTCTGCTTTTTCCTTTTCCGTCATGCCTCCGGCGATGATTTCTTTATCCTCATTATCTGCATATATCTCAAAATAGCATTGATAGAAATCCTCCGTGGAATTTGCTTTATAGTACAAAAGCTGCCAGTACAACTGTGCATAAGTGATGCAGTGTCCCCGTGGAAATAGAAACCTGATCTTTCTGCATGAATCAATATACCATTCCGGAATATCATGTTTTCTCAATATCTGCCCCCATTTGTCCAGCCAGCTATCCTATCCGGCTTTTCCCTTGCGTACATCTTCTGCAATCCGGTAAGCAGTCTTACCATCCATCCCGATCTTTCGGAATATCCTTCAGGACTGATCTGCCGGCAAAGTCAATTTCACTGACCGGGCAGCCTGTCCTCTTTTCTAATCCGTATAGTAATTCCAGCAGATCCAAGGCAAGAATATCAATGCCATACAGCAGACCGTCTATCTGATGAAAGTCTATGCCCGTTGTAACATCCCCGCCCATCAACCGCAAGGGAAGATGTTCCGTTACTTCTCCCATGTTTTTGGGAAATATCAGCATTTTTCCAGGATGCAGCCCATATCCTCCGACACAGCCCGCCAACTCATCCGCATAGGCATCATATTCCAAACCTCCTTTTGCACGGAAGGACGTACATTCAGATCAAAATCCGGCACTTTACCTCCATCCATGCCGAGAAAAAACTTGTAGGGAAGGCTAAATCCATCTTTGATCAATTCTGTGCCACACACCGGACAACTTTTGTTCGGAAGCCTGTAACCGATTGCTGCATCTAAGGCATCCGTTTCAAAATCGGAATATTGGCATTCCACGCACCGGTAATGAGGTTTTAATGGATTCAATGTGGTAATGCCACACAAATATGCCACAAAACTATTATTACTGCTGCCACGGAAACCATGCGGTTCATCCAGTATTCCGGCTTTTTCCATGAGTTCTTTCACGAACAGAAAAATCGGATCATGCCCTGCCTCACAAATTCCGGACAGCTCTTTTTCTATCCGTACCGATACCTCCGCCGGAAGAATCTCCCCATACATTTTTTTTGCATTTGAGAACACAATAGCACGGAGTTTTTGGCTGCCTCCATCTGCAACCGGATAAATACGGTCATTCACAAATGGCTCATGCAATTCAATCTGTTCCACAAGCATCTTTGGATTGTCAATAACGATCTCCCTTGCCTTTTTATTTCCAAGAAATGAGAAAAGCTCCATCATTTCTCCGGCACTTCTTAAATGTGCCGTCACATCCTGTTCCAGACAGCCTGTTTCCCCATCGTGATAACTGTAATCCTGGAGCATTTTCCACTCAGTATTTTCCTCACGGTCAAGGTACTTTGCAGCAGATACCGCAATCAATGGCCTGTTATGCTTTTCGGCAAATTCCATAACCCATTCTGTCATGTCCTTGCTCCCGGTAAGTTCTATCGGAAAAAGCGGGTGATAAGAGAATGGTGCAATCTCATAATAATCAAAAATGTCCTTTGCCTGTTCTAATTTTTTTCGGTTCCGTTTTTTCTCATCCTCGCCATAGTCCTGATGAAGATATGCATTGTCACAGTTCCAGCCTACCAATAAACCTTCCCTGCATTTATCCAGATCGCTAAGATAGATCCAGCCATTTTCAATATCTCGACCAGCATATTTAGTCGCTTTCATGGAAAGTATTCTAAATAAATTCCTTCTGCCAATGTCGTTTTTTACAAGAACTGTTGCATAATAATCAAAGAATTTCTCCTTACCAGCCTTATTTATATCGTCCCGTATACAAATAACAGCACCATATATCAGCCTCATATTTTTATCCGTACAATGCTGCATCATATAGTACGCTTCTATCCACCCGTCAACATTAAAATAATCTGTGACTGCAATCCCGGCAAGTCCTTTTCCTGCTGCCACCTCTGGCAACCTGTTAGGATCAATGATACTTTTCCCGATACTAAAGTGTGTCTGGCAATGTAATTCAAACCGACTATCC
>JAFVAA010000462.1 GCA_017476305.1 Lachnospiraceae bacterium | reverse complement strand
TGACGAATGGATGTGACTGCTCCGGCTTTGTCATGAAGGTCTATGAAAAGCATGGATACAGCCTGCCGCACTATTCCGGCTCGCAGGCAAAATGCGGCACACCGGTCTCCCTGACTGACTTAGAGCCGGGGGATCTGGTATTTTACCTGCATGGCGGAAAAATCGGCCACGTGGCGATGTATATCGGAAATGGGAAGATCGTCCACGCAAAATCGAAAAAGGATGGCATCGTGGTAACGGGCGTGAATTATGCCAGGCCGTACTCTGCGGTGCGGCTGGTGTAAAGTTTGAAAGTGAACTTTCAAACGTAACTATTTATTAATGGCTTAGTTTCAGCCTCATGAGGCTGAAAGTTACCAGGAGGTATAAAAATGACAGATTCTTAACGAAAAAAATTGTGTTTATATTAAAAAAATGGCTTTTTCTATCACCTCAATCGTATTTATAGTGAAGGCACCCGGAGTGAAGGCACCCGGACAGAAAGGAGGAAGAAAAGATGGCATGAATCAGGAAACATTAAAGGATTTTTATGAAAAATATGCAGATCTGGTCTACCGTTTGTGTATGTTGTATTTAAAAAACGAGAGTGATGCAAAGGACGGGGTACAGGAAGTATTTTTAAGGCTCTGGGAAAAACAGCCGGATCTGGGGAATGGGGAACATGCGAAGGCATGGCTTATCCTGGTTACCAAAAGATACTGCATGGATGTCCTGAAAAGCGGCTGGCGGAAGAAAAGGGTGGAGATGGATTCCGTGGAGGAGCAGGCGGCAGAGGATTCCGGGGAGGGAGGGGAGCTTTTAGAATATGTGCTAAGACTGCCGGAAAAGTTTTTAGAGGTGATTTACCTTTACTATTACGAAGATTATTCTGTCAAAGAAATCGGGCAGATGTTTAAAAAGAGCGGGAGCACTGTGAGTTCCCGTCTGGTAGCCGGGAGAAAAAAGCTGCAGAGGATGCTGGAACAAAAGCACGGATCCGTTGACCTGCAGAAGTTTTATGGCTTTCGGGAAGAGTGATGGAGGAGGGAGCATGATGACAGAAAAAGAAAACATGAAAGCGATATTTTCAAAAATCAGGCTTTCAGACAGTGAGAGGGAAAGAATCTGGGGAAGCATAGAAAGAAAAATGCCGCAGAGGGAAAGAGACGGCAAGAAATCCGGCCAGGATGGTTTCCGCTATCTGTATGGCCGGAGAAAGGGCAGGACTGCCCTGAAAGTGGCAGCAGTGGTGGGAGTAGTGGTCATAGGCGGTTTTAATATTGCCAACTTTGCTACAGGCGGAAGACTGGCAGAAGCCATGGCAAATATCTGGAACATCAGCAGAGAAAGCCGGGAGATCATTACGGCGGCTACGGATTTTCATGTCCGCTTGGATTCTGTCTATGCACCGGAATTGATCGAATATTCCGATGACCGCATCATCTTTGCCGGTTCTTTCGGGTTACTGGTCTATGACCGGAAAGGAAAAAGAGTGACTGGCACGGTGAATTTAGAGGAGACCGGCTGCAATTACTTCAATGCGGATACAAAGATTACCCACTTTTTAGTAGAGGGAGACCGGTTATCCGTGTACAATCTAAAAATCCCGCCAGAAGTCCGGACGGCGGCATCCATGGGAGAAGGGCTTGACGATACCGGATTAAAGGCAGAGGATACCTGCTACGAATACGATCTTTCGGCATGTGGACAGGGAGAGGAAAAGGGGGTAGTACAGTTAAAGCCGGAAAAGATTACAAAGGATGGGAGGAATGCGGAAGAAAGATGGCAGGAAAAGGTACATGGAATAAGAAAAGATACCTTTCAAAGCTTTGAGGATGTAGATACGCAGTTTGAAGGCAGAAATTACAGTGAATATTCCCTTCTTTGCGGGGATGAAAATACGGGAGGAAAGGAATATGCCGCCCTGGTGCTTGGTGGAACCGGAAAAGACGTGCAGGGCGGGAAAACAGGATATTCCATCTGGATTTACAGGCAGAATGTGAATACGAAGGCAGTGGCAAAGGAAAAACTGGAGCTGGAAGTTTCCTTCCAGGGGGATTCTGAGCCTTTGGATGTGCAGACCGTGGATACGGAAAGACTGCCGGAATTTGAATATCACGGAAAGAATCAAATCAAAAAGGCTCTTGTGGACTGCTTTAAGAAGGACCTTGCGACATATGAGGGGACTTATTATGGGAGTGATGGAGAGCCGGTTCCCATCACCATGGGAGAATGTGATGTCGTGGTCCCCCTGATCCGCATCGCGGCAGTGAAGGAGGAAGGGGAAGTTACGAAGGCATTCGGAACATTCCGCTGGGAAGGTTTTACACTCCAGGGAAAGACCCTT
>JAFVAA010000461.1 GCA_017476305.1 Lachnospiraceae bacterium | reverse complement strand
GATTAAAAAAGCGGGCAAAGGAGCTTCGGAAGGGAAAGAGCATTGTGGAGCATCACATGGCGAGATCCATCAATGCATATCTGGAGCGTATCGGGAGAACACACCCGGAGGAGAGCCTTGTGATCGATCCGGCTGTGGCAGATGTGCCGGAGTATCCTCTGGCGGTGGAGAGGCTCCGGGCAGAACTGAAAAGGCAGGAAGAACCGGCAAGGCAGGAGGCAGAACGAGAGGCTGAAAGGCAGAAACAGGAACGGTTCCGAAAACTGTATGAAGAAATGCGGGAGAAAGGAGGAAAACTGCACAAAAAAGCACTTGCACTTCCTTATGGCAGCAAATATATGTGGGAGTATATTGATTATCTGGACGGAAGGATGTTTGCACCGATGGAGAAGTTTACCATTGGAGAGTTGACGGAACCTTTCCTTACCTATGAGGAATTTGCCGGGCAGAAAGAGAAGGCGGAGCAGCAAAAGGCAGAGATAATCATAACGGAGCAGGAGACAGGAAAGGATATTATTCTGGAGCATACGGAGCGGCTGGCAATTTCTGATAAGGAAAGTACAGACAGACACGAAAGCATTGTGATAGCAGGAGAACTTTCAGAACAGGATCATTTGTATGAAGTGCCGGTACAGCGGAGGGAAAAGGCAAAAGAACGTAAAAAAGAGCCAGCGGTATCAGATGCACAGCTACAGAAAAAATCCGAAAACATCAGGCAGACAGAGCAGAAAAGGATTGTCACAAAACAGGATTATGAGCGGATGACGGGTAAGGATAAGGAAGAATGGCTCGGAATTTCAGAAAGCGATATGAATGGTTCAATCAATCGTTTTAAGGAGAAGATGGAGCAGATCGGCATACGGTTTGAAAGTCTCCCGGATATGACGGAGGCATTTTTAGAAGTATGGAAGGGAGTGGAAGAATCATCAAATCATAATTTCGGTAATTTTGAAAAGAGAGAAATCCGATAAAGGTTATAGGATAATGTGGTATTGTCATAATTATAAAGGCATACGGAATGTTATAATACAGGACGTGTGCCTTTTAATAATAAAGACAGTATTCATTCCATGAGGTGAAAGGGGCTGATGAAATATGCTAAACCCTTTATTTTAGTGGGTTTCAACGGTTTGCTGGTTGCGGGATGGAAAGAGTTATGGTACAATGCTAATGGATAATAGAGAACAGAAAACGACAATTTGGTGATATGAATGAACTATTTTATTAGAGAAATCAAAGATACTGAATATGGGGTATTGAACGAATTTTTATATGAAGCAATTTTTATTTCGGAGGGGGTGCTTCCACCGGATAGGAGTATAATCAACAATCCAGAATTGAAAGTCTATACTGAGAATTTTGGACAGAGATCAGGTGATAATTGTCTGGTGGCAGAGGTAAATGAAAAAATAGTCGGAGCTGTCTGGGTGCGGATAATGAATGATTACGGACATATAGATGACGAAACTCCATCCTTTGCTATTGCGTTATATAAAGAATATCGTGGTCTTGGTATTGGTACTGAAATGATGAAACGAATGTTATATCTGTTAAAAGAAGACGGGTATAAGCAAGCCTCTCTTTCCGTCCAAAAACAGAATTATGCTTCAAAAATGTATTTGAAACTGGGTTTTGAAATAGCCTATGAAAATGCGGAAGAATATATAATGCTTATCAGTTTAAGACAAATTTCGGATTTATGAGGAGAAATGTATGATTAGAGTAAGACCATATAAAGCCTCGGATGTTAATGCCATATTATCATGGTGTCAGGATGAGAAAGTATTTTATCAGTGGACAGCAGGAATACTTGGTAAGTTTCCTATAACGAAACAGGAATTTGGTTTTGTCGAATCGCTTATGCCGTTTACTGCATTTGATGAAACAGGAATCGTTGGGTTTTTTACATTGAGAAATCCAAATGAATTACTGGATGAATTGCGTTTTGGATTTGTTATTATTGATTCTGACAAACGTGGAAAGGGCTATGGAAAAGAGATGATTCGATTGGGACTAAAGTTTGCATTTGAAATCTATGGTGCGAAGCGGGCATCATTGGGTGTTTTTGAGAATAACCTCTCAGCCTACTACTGCTATAAGGCGGTTGGTTTTGAAGATGTGGTTCCTGATACTGCTGAGGCATATTGTATTCTGGGCGAAGAATGGAAGTGTAAAGAATTGCGAATGGAAAACATATAAATTCCGGGTTCATGGAGGAGTGGCTATGGCATCAAGCAAAGAGTATTTGAGTTTTATATTAGAACAATTATCGGGATTGGAGGATATATCCTATAAGGCAATGATGGGCGAATATATCCTTTACTATAGGCAGAAAGTAATTGGAGGAATATATGATGACAGATTTTTGGTAAAGCCAACAAAATCAGCAAATGAACTTATGCCAAATGCTCCGAAGAAATTACCTTATGAGGGAGCAAAGGAAATGGTATTGGTCGAAGATGTAGATGATAAAGATTTTTTAAGCGGTCTGCTAAATGCTATGGTAGATGAATTACCAGATCCAAAGAAAAGGAAGAAGTGATAGAGAAAATATAAAAAGCAGGATGCTTGGAGGAGTGATATGTTCCGATGGATAAAATTATTTGGAGATTGGTATATCGGATTTTGGGTAATAGGACTTTTTCTATTTGCATTGCAGGAAATCCCGTATATGCTCATGCCGCTTTTTAAGCTGAAAAGTAATCCGATCATGAATATGCAGGAATTTTCCGTTATTTTGGATGTGTGCGAAAAGGTAACAGGTTCTTTGTGCATTATAATCATGACTTTTCTCGTTCGGGAAAAGGCTTCTGTTTTTGATATAGGGCAAGGTGTTTGCAGATTGGGATTTGTTGCAGCGGTTGTTGTTCTGTGTCTGAATTATCTGGGATGGGGATTCTATTTTCATGGTCATCAGACGTTTGGGATTATGCTGTTTTTTATCGTCGCATTACCGCCGCTTTATTATGTGTGCATTGGCTTATGGCGTGAAAATTTGATGCTGTGTATGATAGGAATTGTATTTGAAATGATTCACTTTGTTCATGTGTATGCAAATTTGAAAATATAAATATGGAGGGAAAAATGGATTGTAAAATTAGAAAATGGTTACTATCAGATGCATCTGATCTGGCACTTGCCTTGTCAAATAAAAAGGTTCAGGATAATTTGAGGGATGGACTTCCCTTTCCGTATACGGAGAAAGATGGGCAGGAGTATATTGGTGCCATGCTTTCTGCTGATGAAAATGACACGTTTGCTTTTGCTGTGACGGTAGAGAATCGTGCCATTGGCAGTATCAGCGTATTCCGTCAGGAAAACATTCATAGATTAACGGCTGAATTAGGATATTATATCTCTGAGGAATATTGGGGAAAGGGAATTATGACAGAAGCTGTCAGGCAGATTTGTGAGTATGTTTTCGGAAATAGTGATATTGTTCGCATCTATGCGGAGCCATTTGCATACAACGTGGCTTCCTGCCGGGTTCTTGAGAAGGCAGGGTTTCAGTATGAAGGACTGCTTAGAAGGAATGCTGTTAAGAATGGGGAAATGCTGGATATGAAGATGTACGCACGGATAAAAGAATAGCCAGGTTTTTTGGAAAATAAGAAATTCCGTAGATAGAAACTGTTATTTATGGGGGATGAAATGAAATATATTACGGCAACGATTGAAATGGCGGAAAAGATTCACTTTATTCTACACACCACGATCAGAACCATATATCCCAAGTATTATCCGGGCGAGGTGGTAGAGTTTTTTTGCAGACATCATAGCCAGGAGCATGTGAAAGAAGGAATCACATCTGGAAACATGGGAGTTTTGGTGAAAGAAGATGTTCTTGTTGGAACAGGCTGTTATGATGGCAATCACATTACAGGAGTGTATGTGCTGCCGGAATATCAGGGGCAGGGATGTGGCAGGAAGATTATGGATTGTCTGGAAAGTGAGATTGTGAAAAAATATGACACGGCTGTTTTGGATGCTTCTCTGCCAGCGGTCTGTATTTATGAAAAGAGAGGATATAAAACAACAGGGCATGGGATTTTAGAATTGAATCATGATGTAAAGCTAGTTTATGAGATTATGGAGAAAAAGCTGAAAGGTGATGAACCGGGAGATTTAACTTGAGGTGAAAAACCAGCAATATATGGAGGGAAAAAATTTGGATATACAGGAACAATTTAACTTGGTTGCAGAGGAATATGATAAGAACAGGAGAAAGTTTATTCCGTGTTTTGATGATTTTTATAGTAATACTACTTCTTTTATCGTTTCGAATATCCATGTGCCGGACAGGGTGATTGATTTAGGGGCGGGTACAGGTCTGCTGACATATTTTTGGTATCAGCATTTTCCGGAAACAGAATATGTACTGGTAGATATAGCGGATGAAATGTTAGAAGTTGCACGCAGGAGATTTATGAATCTTGATAATGTTTCCTGTCAAATCATAGATTATATCCGTGAATTGCCGGAACAGGATTGTGATGCGGTCATATCGGCTTTATCCATTCATCATCTGGAGGATTTGGAAAAGCAGGAATTGTTTTCAAAAATTTATGATAAGTTACCGGAGCAGGGATTATTTATCAATTATGATCAGTTCTGTG
>JAFVAA010000460.1 GCA_017476305.1 Lachnospiraceae bacterium | reverse complement strand
GACAGAGGGGACGAAAAAGGATTATGACTATGTACATTATGACGTGACAGAGGAAGGGGAAGAGGAAACTGGTTATAGGAAGGGGAGAGAGTATTCCTTAGAGGATGCCGGTTTTTCCATCGACATGGCAGGGAATCAGAGGTTTGACGGGAAAAACCCGCTGGGTGCACCTGAGGAGGAAGGAAAAATGCAGCTTCTTTTGCCGTATAGTGCGCTTCGTATGCTTCCGGAGGAATTTAAAGTGTCAGAGCAGACGCTCTTTGGGATTCAGTCTGAAAAGCATCTGCAGGTAGACGAAATGCTTGCTGTGGAGCGTGAGGAGCTTACAGATATCTTAAGAAAATCCGGTGTCGGAGTGGATACAGTGGAGTCTGGAGACAGAAGGGCGGCAAGCGAAAGCAGGGAGGCTGTATTTGCTTTGGTGCGGTTTCTTTCCCTTGGATTTTTGGGGATTGTAGGAATCATAATTTTAGCAGATGTGTTCAATACGATTTCTACGAGTATCAGTTTACGCCGACAGGAATTTGCGATGCTAAGCTCCGTAGGCATGAGTAAACGGGAGCTTCGGAGACTTATGGATTATGAGTGTCTGATTTATGGAGTGAAGGGGCTTCTTTATGGATTGCCGGTGGCATTTGGGCTGGTTCGTCTGATGTATGAGCAGCTAAAGGCGGGGTATACCTTCGGATTTTACATTCCGGTTTATGGAATTGTGGCAGCAGTGCTTTTAGCATTTGTGATTGTATTTTTCAGTATGCTCTATGCGATGAATAAGTTAAAAGCGGAAAATCCGATGGAGACACTTCGAAATGAGGTGATTTAATTATAGCAAACGACAAATTATTTTTTTTGTTCACTATAAAAATGTCCTATTTACAGAAGTCTTTTCATTTGATATACTAATATACAAATTACTAATATATAAATTAGTAATATTAAAATTACTAATACATAAATTACTAATATATAAATTAGTAATATTAAAAATCGATGTACTGTGGAAATATTAGTAAAAATATGTTTTGGTGATGAAAGATATAGTAGAAAGATTTCAATGAAAGGATTTGAGGTGAGCAGGGATGTTTTTCGGAAGGCAGAACGAAATAGATAAGCTGAATCAATTGTATGAGAAGCCTGGTTTTGATATGGTGGTGATTTATGGAAGAAGGAGAGTTGGGAAAACGACGATTTTAAACGAATTCTGTAAGGATAAAGAAGTGATTTTTTTTACTGCGGAAGAAACTACGCTGGAAAAAAATCTGGATGATTTTAGCAAATGTGTATTTCAGTTTCTAATTGGCGGCGGTCAAACAGGAACACCCACCTTCTCTTCCTTAGAAGACCTTTTTCGTTACATTGGACAGATTAAAAGAGATAAGTTAGTGGTAGTTCTGGATGAATTTCCTTATCTTGCCATGTCAGAAAAGGGCGTGTCTTCTATGATGCAAAAGGTGATTGATCATGATTGGATTCATAAAAATATTTTTTTGATTTTATGCGGATCTTCTGTAAGCTTTATGGAAGAAAATGTACTTGGAGAAAAAAGTCCGATTTTTGGAAGGCGTACAGCGCAAATGAATGTGAAGCCATTTGATTATCTGACTGCTGCAGAGTTTGTTCCGGATTATACGCCGGAGGAAAAGGCGATTGTATACGGTGTCACCGGAGGGGTTGCAAAGTATTTGTCTCTTTTTCAAAAAGAAGTTTCCCTGTGGGAGAATATAGAATCACTGTTTTTCTCGGATATGGGCTATCTGTATGAGGAGCCGCAGAATTTGCTTAGACAGGAGTTTCGGAGTCTGGCGCTTTATAACACGATCATAGATGCGATTGCTGCAGGTGCTACTCATATGAATGAAATTTCGGGAAAAACCGGATATGATTCTGCAACCGTTTCACAGGCGGTGAAAAGACTGATATCTGTACGAATCATAAAAAAAGATGTTCCTATTTTAAATGAAAAAAGCAAGAGAAATATTCACTATATGCTGATGGATGGGATGTTTCGCTTTTGGTACCGGTTTGTATATCCGGGGAAAAATGCCATCGAAAGAGGGGTGGGGAAAATCTATTTTCGTGAAAATGTAAAGCCTGTTATCAACGATTATATGGGGTTGGTATTTGAAGAAATCTGCAGGGAATATACATTTCGTGAGGGAATCAGGGGAGCATTCGGAGAAAGTCTTACGAATATAGGAAAATGGCGGGGGAATGATAATGAGAAGAAAGAACCTGCAGATATTGATGTGGTGGGTGTGAATGACCGGAAAAGGGTGGCTGTACTCGGAGAGTGTAAATTCAGGAACGAAGAAATGTCTTCCGAAGATATTGAAAAATGTATCTACAGAGGTCATCTGATTCCTTATGAGATTATGATGTATTTGATGTTTTCCAAGGGAGGGTATTCGAAGGAAACGATTCAAAGCTATCAGTCGGAAAAGAAAATCAGGTTATTGACGATTGGGGATTTATATGCAAAAAATACTATTAGTTGAGGACGAAAGAGAAATTGTAAAAAATCTTTCCAGGCTTTTAAAGGAAAGCTTTCCTTCGTATGAAATCATTTCTGTTTCCGGTCAAAAGGATGCGATTGCCTATATGGAGGAGCATGGGATGGAAACTATTTTGGCACTTTTGGATATTTCTTTATCGGATGGAAATGGATTTGCGGTTTGTTCCTTCATCAAAAATAATACAGATATTCCTGTGATTTTTTTAACTGCATCTGCGGATGAATACAGTACAGTGACGGGGCTTGATATGGGAGCGGAGGATTATATTGCGAAGCCGTTTCGCCCCAGGGAGCTGGTTTCGAGGATTAAAAGTGTGCTTCGCAGAGCAGGGAAGGCACAGTCTGTACTTGTGCTTGATGAGGGAAAGCTTACGTTGGATATTTCGCGTGGTGTCGTGCTCCGGGAGGGACAGGAAATCTTTTTATCGGCATTGGAATATAAGCTGCTTTTGACCTTTGCGAATAACAGGGGGAGGATTCTTAGCAGAAACAGTCTTTTAGAGGAAATCTGGGATGTGGCGGGAGAGTTTGTGAATGATAATACACTTACCGTGTATATAAAAAGGCTGCGGGAAAAGCTGGAGGAAAATCCCGGCGAGCCCAGGGTGATAAAAACTGTGCGCGGGCTGGGGTATCGCATGGAGTGAGGTATGGTACATATTATGAGTATGATGCAATTTTTT
>JAFVAA010000459.1 GCA_017476305.1 Lachnospiraceae bacterium | reverse complement strand
GAAAAAGCAGGCATTCTGTGAGGAGCTCAGGAAGCTGCACACACTGCCCAAAAAAGTGATTCGCGGGCGGGAGAAAACAAAAATCATTTATGAGCAGAATGGAGAGAAAAAAGAGCTGCTTCTGAAATTGTGATGGTCTTTTTCGGAGAACCCGGAAGAAAGAATGATTCTTCGGGAATATGGGAATAAATGTATAAATGGTTACTCTTTATCTGTAACAGTAGAACACCTTCGGTGCAAAAGTACCAAAGAAAGGTGCTTTGTAAACAGTAACCAAAAAAGCGTTTTAGGAACAGAATCAAAAAATGGAGGAATCCTATGAAATATTCATGGAATGAGGATTGGAAATTTACAGAGGATTATGAAAAAGGGTTTGAGCATGCGGAAACAGTACGGATTCCACACAACGTAAAGAAAATGGAATGGAATTACTGCGATGATAAGGAATATCAAATGCTATGCGGATATCAAAAGATTTTAGCATGGCAGCCCGAATGGGAGGGAAAGCGGATTTTCATCACCTTTGACGGTGCTGCGCATGAAGCAGAGGTATTTTTAAACGGGGAAAGTCTGTATAAACATCCATGCGGTTATACTGCTTTTTCTGTAGAACTGACAGAAAGACTTTTAAAATCAGACAATATTTTGACCGTAAAGCTGGATACGAGAGAAACCCTGAATCAGCCACCCTTTGGCTACGTCATTGACTACATGACATATGGCGGCATTTACCGTGAAGTCTGGCTGGAGGTAAGGGAGCAGGAATTCATCAGGGATGTATTCGTCACCACGCACGGAACGAATCTGAAAGCAGAAATTTCCTTTGACTTCGGTCCCATCGAACCGGAGCTTACCTTCGATACGGAATCCGAGTTGAGTGTGCCAGTTCCGAAGCCGAGTAAAAAATTCAAGGTCGTCGCCGAAATGAAAAAGCATTTCCCAAGAGTGGATGCAAAAGACACGATTTTTGACCGGACAGCAAAGATCAAGCAAAGTCTTCCGGAGATGCCGGATGAGGGCGAAAAGACATGGAAAGCCCTGACCGAGCTGACGCTCAGTGGCAGAGGCAGACATACCGAGGTCTTGGAGGTCACCTGTCCTCATGTGAAATTTTGGGATATTGATACTCCGAATCTCTACGAGCTCCGCCTGTCCTTTTTAGTAAATGAATACGAACTGGAAAGCTATCAGATGGTATTCGGATTTCGAGATATCGAATTCCGCACAGACGGCTTTTATCTGAATGGAAGGAAGCGAAAGCTGCGTGGTTTGAACCGGCACCAGTGCTATCCGTATGTAGGCTATGCCATGCCGGAATCTATGCAGATCGAGGATACACGCATTTTAAAAGAGGAGTTAGGTGTGAATGCGGTACGTACCTCTCACTATCCGCAGTCACAGCACTTTTTCAATGCCTGCGATGAAATGGGCCTTCTTGTATTTACGGAAATTGCCGGCTGGCCGCATATCGGGAATAAGACCTGGCAGGATATCGCCGTCGAAAATGTAAGAGATATGATTATCCAGAACAGAAACCATCCGTCCATCATCCTTTGGGGCGTCCGGATCAATGAATCTCTGGATAATAATGAATTTTATACCAGAACGAATGCGCTGGCACATGAGCTAGATCCGACCAGACCGACCACTGGCGTAAGATACCTGGAACAGAGCGAGCTTTTGGAGGATATCTATGCGTACAATGATTTTTCCTATACCGGTAAGGAAAAGGAACCTTTACGGCCAAAGAAAAAGGTATCGCCAAACCCCAAAAAGCCCTATCTGGTTTCCGAATTTAACGGACATATGTTTCCGACCAAAATGTGGGATGATGAAAAGCACCGTTTAGCACACGCGATGCGGTATGCGGAAATTTTGGAGCAGGCATATGAACACGATGAGATTCTTGGCTGCTTTGGCTGGTGCATGTTTGACTACAATACCCACAAGGATTTCGGAAGCGGTGACAGAATCTGCTACCACGGAATCCTGGATATGTACCGGAATCCAAAGCTGGCTGCCGCCGTATATCGTTCGCAGCAGGAAAATGATGATTTTCTGATGCTTTCCTCCAATATGGATATCGGCGAGCACGCCGGTGGAAATATAGGAACGGTCGTTGCCTTCACCAATGCGGACAGCATCAGGCTCTATAAAAATGATATCTTTGTAAGGGAATTTAAAGCAGGAGAAGGGTTTTTAAAATCCTTTCAGCCTATGGAGACAAAGCAGGGAAGGATGCCGCATCCGCCCATCTGCATTGATGATTTTATCGGAGAGCTTTTAGAAACACAGGAGGGCTACGAACCGAAATTAGCAGCAAAAGTGAAGGATTGCCTGAATGCTATCCGAAAATACGGACAGGAAAGCCTCCCGCTCCGCTATAAACTAAAGCTTGGGATGCTGATGCTTTTTAAGGGCTTTACCTTTGAAAAGGGTGTAGAGCTTTTTGGAAAATACATTGGTAACTGGGGTGGAGAAGCTACGGTTTACCGGATAGAAGCCATCCGGAATGATAAGGTATCTGCGGTCAGCTATCGCCAGCCCGCCGGTCAGATCAAGATGGATGTCAAGGTCAGCCACACGACTCTAATCGAAGAAAACACCTATGATGTGGCTTCCGTAAGAATCATGGCGGTCGATATTTATGGGAACCATCTCCCGTATTATCAGGAGCCTGTCGGCGTGATGGCAGCAGGAAATATTGAAGTCATCGGTCCGTCTGTCCTGTCACTAAAGGGTGGCGCCGGTGGCTGCTATGTACGGAGCATCGGAAAAAGCGGAAGAGGAAAGCTCATCATCCAGGCGGGCAGTCTGGGAAAACAGGAGATCACCTTCCAGGTAGAGTGTGAACCACAGGTCATAAAGGAAACGTAATCCAGAAAGGCGGGAGTTATGGAAAAATTAAAGTTAAGAGAAAAGGTTGGCTTTGGAATCGGTGCTGTCGGTAAAGATATGGTCTATATGCTGACTGCATCCTATGTGATATTATTATCAGGATCTTTTGGGACTATCCTCTGCATTTGTGGGACTGATTCTCATGATTGCCAGAGTGTTCGATGCGGTCAATGATCCGATCATGGGAATGCTCGTGGCAAAAACAAAAACGAAATGGGGCAGATTTCGTCCCTGGATTTTCTCTGGTACCATCATCAATGCATTTATCACTTACGGGCTTTTTGCCGTGCCGGGATGGTGTACCGGAAAGACGCTCATGGTCTACTTCGCTGTCGTATACATTTTCTGGGGCATGAGCTATACACTGATGGATATTCCGTACTGGTCCATGATTCCGGCACTTACGAATACGAGTGAAGACCGGGAAAACATGTCCACCATCGGGCGAAGCTGTGCAGGTGTCGGAAGTGCTTTGATCACAGTCTTTACGATCATCATCGTTCCCAGAATCGGTGCAGCACTTGCTTCCGGAAAGGGAAAAGGATTTCAGGAGCGTGTCGGTTTTCAGTGGTTCGCTCTGCTGATTGCGGTTATCTTTATCGTGGCAGAGGTCATCTGCTGTATCAATGTAAAAGAGAAAAAGCTGATTACCACGGAATCCCCGTCGGTCAAAGAAATGTTTTCTGCATTACTAAATAATGATCAGGCGATTACCGTCGTGGTCACGATTGCCCTCGTAAATACGGCACTGTACATTACCAGCAACCTTCTGATTTACTTTTTCAAATACGATTACGGTACGAAAAGCTGGAATGATGCCTATGCCATTTTTAATACCTTTGGCGGTGCGATTCAGATACTTTCCATGATGCTTTTTCTTCCGCTTCTTAGGAAAAAGCTGAGCGTGCTTGCCTGTTTTAAGACAGGACTGATCATGAGCATCTGTGGCTACGCCGTACTGCTCCTCATGTGCTTTGTGGGACTTTCCGGTAATGTATACATTCTTTTAATTCCGGGATTTATGGTCTTCGCAGGAAATGGAATTTTAACCGTACTTACTACCTTGCTTCTCGCAAATACATGTGACTATGGAGAACTGAAAAACGGGCACAGGGAAGAAAGCGTGATCTTTTCCATGCAGACCTTCGTGGTGAAGCTCGCTTCCGGTGTGGCAGCCTTTGTCACAGGAATCGGAATCGATGTGATTGGTCTGGTCGGAAATAACAGTACAGAGGGGGAGATTGTGAAACAGTCCGAGGGGACGCTCATCGGGCTCCGTATGATTATGACCATTTTCCCGATTCTGGTACTATGTATCGCATTTTTCTTCTTCTTTAAAAAATATATTTTGACAGAGGAGAAGCTTTTGGAGATTCAGGAGAAGCTGAAGAGACAGGCATAAACATTTTTGAGCAGGAACACCATATATACAAGAGTTTCTGCTCAAAAAATGGTAAATTTAATTATGCACAGTTCCTAATAGGAATATAAAAGTTTTGTACAGGAATTGAAATAAAAGATGGGAACATATTTAAGATGATTAGGGGGATTTTCTATGGCATTGGCAAAGGAAAAAATATATACCGAAGAAGATTATTATAATCTGCCGGAGGATGTGCGGGCAGAACTAATCGACGGAGTTTTCATTTACAATCAGGCGGCACCAAATACCAGACACCAAAGATTGGTCAGCGAATTGAATGCAGAAATACGTAATTATATTAAGTCGAAAGGGGGAGCCTGCAAGGTAATTCCTGCCCCTTTCTCTGTCAAGCTGCACAAAGACAGAAATACTATCGTAGAGCCGGACATCAGCGTCATTTGTGATGAAAGCAAGCTGACAGAAAGGGGCTGCACAGGAGCTCCTGACTGGATCATCGAAATCACATCTCCCAGCAATGCCGGATACGACTATGTAACGAAACTGAATCTCTATAAGGAGGCAGGCGTTCGGGAATACTGGATTGTCGATCCATCCATAGAAAAAGTTTTCGTATACCATCTGGAAGATGAGGCATTTAGTTTAAGTCAGTATACCTTTGAGGACCAGATCAAGGTTCATATTTATGATGATTTGATAATTGATTTTAAGGAATTGGACATATAGAGGCAAAACCCTGTGGAAACGGAGGTGCCTTTGGTCGCAAATGCGCAGTAAATGCGCATTTCGACTATGAACAGTAACGAAATATCCCCCTTTAAACCACTGCTTCCACTAAGATTTTATCCCCTAAAGGAATCGTCTCTACCCCCACTTTTTTTCTTGGTTAAAGCAATAGCTTAACATATATCCTTTCTTCATATGAAAATAGTCCAGATATTCCAAAAGCTGTTCCTCTCCCCGCTCCTTATAAGCATTTCCTCTCCAGATTTTTAACGCTACTACAAAACGCTCCCCCAGATAATCAATCACTACATCCATCCGCTTATTATTTCTCGTTCCCCTAAAAAGTAATTATATAACCTTGTTTCAAAAATTCTGTTTGCAATTACAATCCGTTCATTTTCCACCCGGATAAAACCATACATGCGGGCATCGCTGACTGCAGGCTTGTCAGGATCATAGGATATAGCTTCCCCGCCGAATAAAATATTCTTTAATGTCTTACAAAGCTCCTCATTACTATATAATTTCCCCATAAGGGAATCAAAAAGAGTGTTTGTCTCAAATAAGATTTCTCTGACTGCCTCATTCACTCCTTCTATAGTCCACGTATCCGAGAGCTCTGGAAACCTTGCTTTCCCTGCCAGCTCTGAATCTAAAATCTGGCAAATGCGACAAACCAAAAACGGATAGCCACCAGTATAATCCCGAATTTCCGCTGCAAGCCTGGTAATATCCATGCCGGTATGATGCTCCTCCTCATATTCCGATAACATTCCTGCAATCTCCTCCGTCGAAAAGCTCATATCAATCGTGAATTCCTCTGCTATGTTCCATGGACTGTTCACCTTATGCTTCTCATCCGGTCTAACCCTGCGTTTTAGATTTTTTACATCAGTTACCCCTGCTAAAATAACGGATTGAAAAGTCTTATATGCTTTATTTTTTTTTCGTTCTAAATAGTGAAGCCTCAGCTGTGCCAAAAAGCCCAGAAAAACCTGGTTATTTGCAGCACTATCCACTTCATCAATAAATAAAACCATCGGCTTTTCAGACAAGCTGCAGATTTCCCTGATCCATCGAAACAGCTTAAACAATGTGATTGTTTTCTCCTCTGCTTCTGCGATTTCAAAAATCCTTTGTACGAGTCTGCTACACCCTGAATTTTCTGACAAATCCTGTGAAAAATATGCCTCTGAAAATAATATGGCAAAAGCTCTTGAAAAATCTATCTCTGAGGCAAAATCTGCACTTCCAATCGCCTGAAAATCCAGACTAATTACTATATATTCACTTTCTAAATACCTCTGGAGCATGTAAAGTGTAGTCGTCTTTCCATATTGACGTCCGCGGTTAATGGTAAAATATTTTCCCTGCTCCACCATCTCTTTCATTCTTTTTAATCGTTCCGAGAGATCAACCATATAATCCTCTTCCGGAATACACAGCCCTGTTGTATTAAATCTTTTCATAAATAAAACACCCGCTTCCCCGCTTTATCACCGGCAATCCTTACTGTATTTTATCATAACACTTGCTTTTGCTTTCACGGCTATTTTATCATAGTTTGTACAATATTTCTATACTATTTACTCTCTAAAATAGATCCATGCTATTGACTAACCTTTTCTTTTTACTAATTCCAATAAAACTCCCCTAAGGCTTAGGATACAATATATGTTGACAGATAAAGAGAGATGGGGATGAAACCCATCTCTCTTTGAAAAAATATTTTACCTCTGATGATCGAAACACATTTTACATCAATATACTTTTCCTTGATATTTTATCTTAGCTGGTTCAATCAAATATATCGTCTCTTTTGATATCCCATTTTTTCTAAAAAGTTTCGCATAATTTTCCCACTTTTTCTTTGGTGCCTTAACAGATTGTTCCAATAACCATATCAGCCATTTAGAAACTGGATTGACAAAAATTTCTTTGGAAATGCTTTAAAAGACATATCTAATCAATACAGAAATTGCCGACAAACTGGCTGTCTGTGATACGTATACCCTGATAGCAGTCAACCGGATGATTGATATACTTTTGGAACAGCAGAAAATGTTTAAAGCTATGCAGAAAGAGACTATTTAATAAAATCGCAGGAAAATTTATATCTGGTTCTGTTCCTCCATTTAAAATCAATTATTATACCATATCCATCGCAGAACTTGACCACTTTGTTTAAATCCATAAATTCACACCTCTGCCTGCACAATGTGACCAAAATTAAGTTCATCCTGCAATAAACCATATACATAAAAAGGACTTTCTCGATACAATTCAGTCTCTATGTCCACTAACTTTTCATAAACCTCAGAAGCATATATAATATGCATTGCGATATCATATTCAACTCCCTGTGTTTCAGAAAGTATCTCAACGAGATCCTGAACCATGTATTCAATCATTTGCTGCTTTTTTGTCATTGCTATGCACCTACTTTCTTTAACAGACTGATTGTCCTTTCCGTATGAAAAGAATATTGGCGTGAGGTCTTTTTATATATCATGCCACTCAACATATTTTCAAAAGATATCATCCCATTTTCATATTGTCTAAATAAGAGTGCCATATCATCATTCGCAATCGGTCCCATTACAATGTCATATTTGTTGTCAAAGTTACATTCCATACTCGAAAAATCAGTAAACCTTCTATTTCGATTATTCCTTACAAACCTTGCCCATTCTTCCGATGTCTCTGTCCAAAATTCTTTATATTCAAATCTTTCATTTGTAAAAAAGAATCTTCAAGCTCATATACATTTAAAACCGGAGAATTTCCATAAATTCTCGCAACTCTTTTTGCCATTTTTTCAGCTTGTTCCTTTATATCAGTCAGATAAAATCCTCTGCCAAAATCCTTATAAGGACGACACATGGCAAGATTAATTTCTTTAATATCCGTGTTACTCCCGTGATATAAACGCATCAATAACTCCCTCCATTATTTCTGCATACTATTACCAAATCCTCCACCGCATCATCTATACTAAGAGTATGTTCAATATCATAATTCTCTTTGATAAATTCAATCCCTGCGTGGTCATATAAATACATAAAAGCCTCTTTTGAAGTAATATGAAATTTATTAGCAAACTCATTGATACAAACTACCGTGTAATTAATTTTCTTCTTTAATTCACTCATGCCCGTCCCTTCCTTACTGCTATCCAAAAAACCTGTCAGCTATATCATACTATAAATACGCAACTATTTCCACAAAAAATATCTTCTTTCTTATCATCAGAAAAAGCAGCGTTACACTTCACACGGTAGTGAACACCCCGCTGTTCACTACCGTACCAAGATGTAGATTCAGCCGATAAAGCACTAAGCCCATCGCGCAAGGCGCGATTTTTAATGGCTTAGTGCTGTTACAGTTTACACGAATGTGTGAACTGTAACAAAGCAGCCTGCCATCCACCAGAGACGACAAGCTGCTTTCAATACAATCACATCAAATAGCAATCCACACTCACCGAATCATTCCCCCTGTTCCTTTTCCTTCAGCGAATACAAATACCGTTTCCGGTATTTTAACTCTGCATAATCCATAATCTTCCTATAGTAAAACGGGTTGCTGATACCGCCCACCACTCCGACAGCCGGAAGGGACTGGATAAATTTTAACAGGAGCATATCCATTGCAAAGATGCGTGCGGTTTCCTGTATCTGCTGTTTCAATTCTTTCTCAGAAAGCTCCGAAACCACATTTTTTACGAATGCCTCTGCTTCCTCATCTCCCTTCTCCCATGCCTTCCCCTTCTGCAGGGAGGTCTCCATCAGCTTCAGGATAAAGGACTTCTCAAATTCATCCTCCGTGTCATAGCCGTATTTGGCTGCAATCTGATAGATGCCACGCAAAAGCATTCCGACAAAAAGTACGATATCCGGAAGTCCGATACCAAATAGTCCTAAGCCCACACCCTCGGCAAAGGTGGCTGCCGTATTCACATATTCACTTTTACGCACCGTATTTTTCAGTGCCCTGAAATCCTTCCCCGCACCCCGCGCACGTATGGCATAGTCCCGTATCTTATGTTCATCGAAAGCCTCTTCTTTCTGGTAGCTCTTTTCTATCACAGATGTTCCTTTCGTAAAAACGATTTCAAAAGCCTTTCCGAATGCCGCCTCTAGTCCCTTTCTCGCTTTATCCGGAATTTTCCCCTCTAAATTTTCCTTCCATTCTGCATTTTTCTGCTTCATGACTCTGTCATGCAGCTTTTCTTCCTTCTTTAAAACAGCAGTCCATTCCTTTTCCAATGCCTTTTTCATCAAAAATCACTCCCTTCGGATTCCATGGATTCAATGGGTTCTATTGATATCATACTATGAAAGAGGACAAAACGCAAGATGGGCTGTGGCAGCTGTGAATCAATGTCATTTAGTTAAGTATTTCGAACGGAAGTAATGCTTCCTGTAGCCACATTATGGCTTAACTAAATGACATTGGCTGTGAATAGTAACATTTATCCTTTTATTCTCAAAAAAAAAGTGTATAATGATTATTATAGAAAGTGTCCATTAGATGGAATGGCAAGTATTCCATTGAATCATAAAAAAGGAGGTGAAAGTATGCCACCGGCAAACGAAAAAGAATATAATGGTAATCTTTTCGACCAATTAGAAATTGTGGAAAGAATAGAAGAGGTTGCTCAGGAGGAAAAAGCCGAAAAAGTATTGAAGGCTTGTCAAAGAGAGAAAGAGTGGATAAATAGAAAATTATATCAAAAGCCACCTTTAACAGAAGATAGATAAAGAACGTAAATAAAAGCAAAATAGAAGCCGTGCAGACTTGCCCTGCTTGGTTTTTATATTTAATAAAATTCCCCTGCATTTTAACATAAAGGAATTAAATTTACGATGTACTAGTACATTATTTTTTAATGATTTAAGGATTTTTTAATAATTTCCCCTGTATAATGAGCTTGGAATTACACAGGAACTGTAAATACCACGACCGGTCAGCAGCTTACGATTCACCACAGCTTACCATGATTACAAACGGAGGCAGCTTATGTTTTTTGATATCTTAAAAAAAGACCTGAAACGCAGAAAAACCATGAACATCATTATTTTCCTCTTTGTCATTCTGGCGGTGATGTTCATTTCCAGCAGTGTGAATAATGTTAATGCGGTCACATCTTCTCTGGACACTTACTTTTCCATGGCAGATGTGGGCGACTTTGTCACAGTGGAACGTGGAAATACATCAAAAAGTGCCGCAGAGTTTGCAGAGGGACTTGAATTTGTAAAAAATGTAAAAGAAGAACCTATCATTTTTAATACCGCCGGAATCCGCTTTAAAGGGAAGAATGTCACAGTTTCTGACTTTATCATGCTCTGTTCGATAGACCAGAGAATTCAGAATTTTTATGATGCAGACAATAAAAAAATCGAGGCAGTTCCGGAGGGAAATGTTTACATCCGAAAAAGCTTTTTAGACAGTGCCGGGCTTTCCGTTGGTGATAAAATTACAGTACCTGTAGAAGATACAGAAATCGAGCTCACCATAAAGGGCGAGCTAAAGGATGCCGCCTTTGGTGCCATGATGATGGGAACACCGCGATTTCTCATGAACCAGAAGGATTATGATAAATTCCTGCGTGAAAAAAAGATTGAGGGGTACAAAGGGGCTGTCACCTTCATAGATACCGAAAAAATTTCTGATTTGGAGCAGACATTAAATGAATGCCAGAATATTTTATTTATGGGACCGAAAAGCACCCTGCAGTTTACCTACATCATGGAAATGGTCGTGGCAGGGGTATTGATGATTGTCAGCATCTTTTTGATTATTATAGCCCTGATTGTACTGCGGTTTACGATTACCTTTACCCTTTCTGAAGAATTTCGGGAAATCGGCGTGATGAAAGCCATCGGGATTCCAAACCGGAACATCCGTGGTCTGTATCTGGTAAAATATTTCGCTATTTCCGTAATTGGTGCCGTGATTGGTTTCCTGATTTCCATACCGTTTGGAAATCTGCTGCTAAAGCAGACCGGAGAAACCATAATCCTTTCCCACTCCGGCTTTCTCTTTTTCGGAATCGCCAGTGCAGTACTTGTCATTTTTATTATTTTGCTTTTCTGCTACCGAAGCACCAGACAGATTAAAACATTTACTCCGGTAGATGCCATCCGGAATGGCACGACAGGCGAACGCTACCGGAAAAAAGGCGTGCTAAAGCTGTACCATTCCTCCTTAAAGCCTGTTCCTTTTATGGCGTGCAATGACATCCTAAGCAGTATCAAACGTTTTGCAATTATGCTTATCACCTTTTCCATCGGAATCCTTTTGATTTCCGTAATCGCCAATACGACAAATACCCTGCAGAGCGGAAAGCTCGTCAGTCTGTTTGCGATAGCAGAGAGCGATCTTTTTCTTTCCGATGCCGGGAAACAGGGCGTATATATGACAGAAAACGGAAGAACCACTTATGAAGCCGATTTAGAAAAGATAAAGGACACTCTTGCGGAAAACGGAATGGAAGCAGATGTCTTTGGCGAGGTGACATATAAATTTACCGTGAAGAAGGGAAAGCTGTCCGCAAACTCCCTGACCTTTCAGGGAATCAACACCCATACCGATATGTATGAGTACATGGACGGAAGTGCACCGGAAAACACGGATGAGATTGCCCTGAACTATCTGGTGGCAGAAAAGATTGGGGCTGCTATCGGAGATACCGTGACGCTCTCCACTCCGGAGGGGGATTCCGATTTTATTTTGGTCGCCACCTTCCAATCCATGACAAATATGGGAGACGGAATCAGACTTCATGAGGATCTTCGGTATGATTTTAAGTACATAAACGGTCTATGGGGCTGTCAGATTAAGTTTGCGGACCATCCATCGGAAGCTGAAATCATAAACCGGAAAGAAAAGCTAGAGAAGCTGCTGTCGGACTATGAGATAAGGACAGCAGGAGAATATGTGGATTATATGGTCGGAGGAGTTTCGGACTATATACGGGATACGAAGCTTTTAGTCATCGTAGTAGTGCTTCTAATCAATCTTCTGGTGGCGGTGCTGATGGAAAAATCCTTTCTCACGAAGGAGCGGGGCGAGATTGCCATGCTAAAGGCTGTGGGCTTTAAAAACGGGAGTATCCTCGCCTGGCAGATGCTTCGGATTGCGATTATCATGCTCCTTGCCACACTGATTGCGGTGCTCCTTTCGAATCCGGTCAGCCAGCTTTCCAGTGGCGCAGTCTTTCGAATGATGGGGGCATATAGCATAAAATTCGATATGAGCATTTTAGAAGGATTTCTTTTATATCCGCTTTTGATGCTTTTGGCGACGGTGTTTGGCGTATTTTTAACCGCGCTTTCTGTGCGGGGGATTCGGGCAAATGAGATTAATTCGGTGGAATAAAGAATTAGGAGTAAAATGAATTGAACGGGAGCATTGCTCCCTGCCTTTAGTTTTTCAAATGATTTGATTACATATCTAATGAAGTATGGGAAAAATAAAATTAATAATTAGGAGTAGAAAGAGTTATGAGTATATCAAATAATATTTTAGAGGTAAAGGATCTTTGTAAGACTTATGTGATTAATAAGCGTCAGAATAATGTTTTGAAAAATGTGAATTTTACGGTTGAAAAAGGGGAGATGGTGGCTGTGATGGGGCCTTCGGGTTCGGGAAAATCGACACTTCTTTACACGGTTTCCGGTATGGATGATATGACTGCCGGGACGGTAGAATTCTGCGGGAAGGATATCGCAAAGCTAGGTGAAAATGAGTTAGCAGGATTAAGACTGGACAGGATGGGATTTATTTTTCAACAGATGTATATGTTAAAAAATCTGAATATTTTAGATAATATTATCCTGCCGGCACGCCAGTCAAAGGCAAATACGCTCTCCGCAAAGGAGAAAAGCGAATACGGAAAGGAGCTGATGCGAAAACTGAATATCATTGAAATCGCAGATAATGACATTAACGAGGTTTCCGGCGGACAGCTCCAGAGAGCCTGCATCTGCCGCAGTATGATCAATAAGCCGGAAATGATTTTCGCAGATGAGCCGACCGGAGCCCTGAACCGCACGAGCTCTGAGGAGGTGATGGAGGAGCTTTTAAAAATCAATCAGGAGGGGACTACTATCATGCTCGTCACACATGACAGCAAGGTGGCAGCGAAATGCAGCAGGGTGATGTATATCGTTGACGGCAATATCAAAGGGGAGTATAATTTAGGAAGACTTCAGAACGAAACGGAGTTAAGACAAAGAGAGCGGGAGCTAAACGGATGGCTGATGGAGCAGGGATGGTAACGGACGGTTGTTACACTTTTGGCAGTTGTACAGGTTTGACCGTCCGTTTGCAAAATCAGCGGAAGCTGATTTTGTCACCACGGTGTTGGAAGGTAAAAGTTTGGTTGTCACACTTTTGGCAGTTGTACAGGTTTGACCGTCCGTTTGCAAAATCAGCTGAAGCTGATTTTGTCACCACGGTGTTGGAAGGTAAAAGTTTGGTTGTCACACTTTTGGCGGTTGTACAGGTTTGACCGTCCGTTTGCAAAATCAGCGGAAGCTGATTTTGTCACCACGGTGTTGGCTAATTATGAAATTTAGGAGGGGTTGTTATGGTGGATATTTTGGTGATAGAGGATCATCTCGAAATGGGAACACTACTTCTGGATTTCTTAAAGGCAGAGGGATATTCCGCGGAGCTTTTTACAGAAGGAGAAACTGCTCTTTCCTTTTTCGAGAAAAACGGGGCAAGGTTAGTTCTCTTAGATATCATGCTGCCGGGGATGGATGGATTTACCGTCTGTAAAAAAATCCGGGAAAGGAAGGATACACCGATTTTCATCCTGAGTGCCAAAATGGAAAAGGATGATAAACTAAATGGCCTGATTTTAGGTGCAGATGACTATATCGAAAAGCCCTATGATATTGATATTCTTTTGGCTAAGATAAAAGGAATTTTTTCCAGACGCTACCAAAGAAAAATTTTTTCCGATGGATTTCTACGAATCGATACAGAAAAGCGGGTAATCTATAAAGAGGAGACTTCTTTGGAGCTGACCGGAAAAGAATATGAACTGCTCACACTCCTGTTTGAAAATGCAGGAAAAACATTAGATAAAAATTTTATCTTTGATGAAATCTGGGGGGCAGACAGCTTTAGTGAACCGCAAACCCTGACCGTACATATCAAATGGCTCAGGCAGAAAATAGAAAAGGATTCCAAAAAACCGGAACATATCCTGACCGTCTGGGGAGTCGGATATCGCTATGAAAGTGGGAAAGACTGAGACACAAATGACGGGACAAAGGACGAACTTTTCTTCTCTCTATGGAACGGTGAATTAAAATACGAGGAGGTTTCTCATGAAAAATTTTCATAAATG
>JAFVAA010000039.1 GCA_017476305.1 Lachnospiraceae bacterium | reverse complement strand
GATCAGCCCCGACTTTTCCGCTACCGGAATAAATTTCCCCGGCGGGATAATGCTTCCGTCCACAGCACGGATTCGAACCAGCGCCTCTGCCGACTTGAATTTCTCCTCCTTTACAGACCAGATCGGCTGATAAAAGACCTCCACCCTGTCCTCTCTCAGTGCGCTTTTAATCTCTTCGATGGTCTCATCCTCATTTCGCATCACCGCAATCGCAGCCTCATCGATCCGAAAAATCTCCTCCATCAGATTTGACTCATAAAACTTAAACAGCATATCCATATCTGCACCGGAATCGACCAAAAGACTATTCTCCAGCATAATCACCTGCATACGGATCCCGGGATTTTTCTTCTGCATCTCCGCTACATACCGCTTCACCAGATCAATCGTGTGATAAATATGCTCCTCATGATGGTCAATAATCGTAAAAACCCGATTGGCGCGATGAAATACCTTCCTGCACTCTGCCTTTTTCAAAATATGCGCGATTTTTACCACCATTTCATCTGCCTGCTTCGCAGACACATTCCACTTATCCGTCTGTAAAAAAATATCTGTCCGGTTAAACCGAATTTCCTCCCTGCGCCACTGGGATTCAATCGTACTTAGCGAATACTGGTTATAAAGCCCGGTATCCCTGTCGATATAAGAATCCGGATTCTCTAATTCAAAATACATGATTAACAGTCCTATCCCGGAAGCAAATCCTACCAGAAGAATGTCCGGATGGAAAAACTGGATCAGGGCTGCCCCCACCCAGAGTGCAATCCACAAAAACGTAAAGAATATCCGGCGCTTTGAAAATCTTCTGTGATTATTAATAAGGGCAACCACCATTAAAATGATGAAAAGCAAAGTAAAGCCATAGGTCGCATTTGCTGCCGGTCCGTAGGAATATACCGGCTCCACACTTAAATACAGCGGAGTAAATGCAATGATGATCGTTCCCACAATGGAAATGCAGACCGTCCCCCACATAATCTTCGGAAATTCCTTGTAATCCGACGCCGCAATCAGATAGAGAAATCCAATCGTCGCAATCCACATCAGTGAAATGATGTATCCCCTGCAAACAAGGTACAAAAGAAAGGAAGATACCATTTCCTGATTCCGTATCAGTATAATGGAGCCAATATCAAAACACGCACTGAAAAAAGCCAGACAGACAATGCCCAAATAAAGATTTGACTGATGGGAACCCACTCTGTTCTTTCGCATACTTGTGATAAAAAGAATTAAAGTAATCGCAATCTCCGCATACTGTAGTCCTAATGTATCCATCCTTTACCTCCTTTCCGGCTTTCTGCACAAACAAATGATATCCCACATTTTTCTTTCATTTTAACATAAGGCTGTTCTTCTTACAACGGGATTTTTCCTATGCTGCTACGTTTCGCGGTTTTCTCGCTGCTATGCCACATCTCTTTTTTCAAAAAGCCACATACAAAGTGCCAGGCAGACACCACCCAAAACAAGCAGGAGAGCAATATAGCCTAACTGTGCAGCCGGTGTCTGTCCAAAGTCCAAAGCATGATCCAGTAAATGTGTCGGCCAAAAATCATAGATAAAATCCGCAATCCTGTCATTATTTACCAGGATGCTGACAATCATAACCACAATGTTTCCACCTATAAAAAAGCATATATGTATCACTAAAGACAGCATAGAGGATCGCACAAAATGAGCCACCAGTACCGCAAATGCAGAATAGGACCATATCACAGCAAACCAGCCTAAATTCATTAGAAGGAGATTTAACGGGGTAAGCCCCTCTCCAATTCCCCAAAAAGCAGTTGCAACAAGTGCCCTCAAAAGAGCAGCTACAAAAGTAATGCCGGTAATCCAAATCGAAACCACGAAATATTGGCCAAGGATAATCCTTTTACGCTCCACTCCACGGCTCGCAATCTGTTTGATGGCACCGGTAGAGTAATCTCCGGCCAGAAGCCCACCCACAAAAAATGCCAAAAGCAAAAAATAAAGCGTACACATTGGAAACGTCGTAAAGGTCGGAAATCCCTGCTCTGCTAAGACTTCGCCAATATCTTTATCAAATTTTGCCACAGTATAAATAATGATCCAGAAAAAAGTAGTCACTGCATAATAAATGCTAATTCCCATAGTTATCCCACTTTTTCTGGCTCTAAAAAATTCGCTTTTAATGATATTTCGCATTCCCCGTCCCCATCCTTTCCAGAAAATAACTCTCCATGTCCTGTCCCTCCATCGCCAGATGGGAAACCTCTATGCCTTCTCTGATTAGTGCCGCATTGATTTCGGCTGCCTGTCCACTCACACCGCAGAGTGTCAGCATCCCCTCTGGTGTTTGCTTTATAGTAAACTCTGGCCAATGTACTCCTATCACTTCAACAGCCTTTTCCACATCGTTTACATGAATGCGCAGATACTGCGTTAGTTTGCTTTGCAGCTCCTTGACAGAAAATTCATCCACCAAAATCCCCTGGTTGATGATGCCGTATTTTGTAGCAATCTTTTCCAGCTCACCCAAAATATGGGAGGAAATCAAAATCGTAATCCCCTGTCCACGAAGCCTTAAAAACAGCTCACGGAATTGGTGAATGCCCATGGGATCCAGTCCATTCATTGGCTCATCTAAAATCAAAAACTCCGGTTCCCCCAGCATGGCAATCGCTATGGAAAGACGCTGCTTCATTCCTAAGGAAAATCTTCCTGCCTTCATCTTTCCCGTGTCCGCTAATCCCACTAACTGTAAGAGTCCGAAAAAATCCGTAGTCTTTTCACACCCTTTAAGCTTCGCATAGTAAAGCAGGTTATCCATCCCCGTCATTTTCGGAAAGAGTGCGGGCTGCTCGATGACACAGCCTATATTTTCCCTGCCCTTTCGGATATCCTCCGAATCAAACAGCCGGAAACTCCCGGAGCTTTTATTTGCCAACCCACAAATTACTTTCATGAGTGTCGTTTTCCCCGCACCATTCTGTCCGATAAAGCCATAGATCTCTCCCCGGTCAATGTGCATATCG
>JAFVAA010000458.1 GCA_017476305.1 Lachnospiraceae bacterium | reverse complement strand
CCTGCGAAATCCTGGATATTAGGACTTCAGGAGTTCAGAAAGCCACTGCTTCATCTTCACACACAGTATAACGAAGAAATACCGTATGATTCAATTGACATGGACTTTATGAACGAGAATCAGGCGGCACATGGGGACAGAGAGTATGGTCATATCGTGAGCCGGATGCGGATCGAGCGAAAGGTTGTCGTAGGATATTGGAAGGATGAAGTGGTTCGTAAAAAAATCGCGGGGTGGATGCGGACGGCAGTCGGTGTCATCGAGTCCTCCCATATCCGTGTGATGCGTGTAGCTGACAATATGCGTAATGTGGCAGTGACGGAAGGCGATAAGGTAGAGGCACAGATTAAATTTGGATGGGAGATTGATGCTTATCCGGTAAACCAGATTGCAGAATGTGTAGGAGACGTAACAGAAGCAGAGGTTTCCGCACTTTTAGACGAATACTACAGTAAATATGAAATTTTACTGGAAGGCAGAGATCCGGAGGAGTTTAAAAAGCATGTGGCGGTTCAGGCACAAATTGAGATCGGGTTTGAACGGTTCCTGGAGGAAAAGGGCTATCAGGCGATCGTGACGCACTTCGGGGATTTAGGTGCCTTAAAGCAGCTTCCGGGCTTAGCGATTCAGAGACTGATGGAAAAGGGCTATGGCTTTGGTGCAGAGGGCGACTGGAAGGTAGCTGCCATGGTCCGTCTGATGAAGATTATGACAGAGGGGATGAAGGATGCGAAGGGAACTTCCATGTTAGAGGATTATACCTATAATCTTGTGAGAGGAAAAGAAGGAATCTTAGAGGCGCATATGCTTGAAATATGCCCGTCTATCGCAGAAGGACCAATCCGTATCAAGTGTCAGCCGCTTTCCATGGGTGACAGGGAGGATCCGGCGAGACTGGTATTTACTTCGAAGGAGGGAAGGGGTATTGCGACTTCTCTCGTGGATTTAGGAAACCGCTTCCGTCTGATCATCAATGAAGTGAACTGCAAGCACGTAGAAAAGCCTATGCCAAAGCTTCCGGTAGCTACGAATTTCTGGGAGCCGCTTCCAGATCTTTATACCGTGGCTGAGGCGTGGATTTTAGCAGGTGGTGCACATCACACGGCATTTTCCTATGACCTGACGGCAGAGCAGATGGGAGACTGGGCTGCTGCGATGGGAATTGAGGCGGTGTACATTGATGCGGATACGAAGATTCGTGACTTTAAGAGGGATCTGATGTTAGGGGAAGTATTTTTCAGGTGATTGTTTGAAAAAGAGCTATGGTATGATAAAATAAAGCCTGTAAATCTGGAAAGAAAAATAAGAAATTTGGAAAGGGGAAGAAAATGAACGGAAAAGAATGGATAGAAAGTGGGAAAACTGCAGTAGGTATCGAATTTGGTTCCACCAGAATCAAGGCAGTGCTCGTGGGGCAGGATGGTTCGCCTCTTGCAGCCGGAGGTCATACCTGGGAGAACCGCTATGAAAACGGAATCTGGACGTACCGTTTAGATGACATCTGGGGTGGATTACAGGATGCTTTTGCAGAGTTACAGAAGGATGTGGAAAAACAGTTCGGTGCTCCGTTAAAAACAGTGGGGGCAATCGGTTTTTCGGCAATGATGCATGGCTATATGGCATTTGATAAGGACGGGGAACTTTTAGTACCGTTCCGCACATGGAGAAATACGATTACAGAGGAGGCTGCGGATATCCTGACAGAAAAGTTTTCTTTTAATGTACCGCAGCGCTGGAGCATCGCACATCTTTATCAGGCGATGCTGAATAAGGAGGAGCATTTAAGCAACTTAAGCTTCTTTACGACACTGGCGGGATATATCCACTGGAAGCTGACCGGGGAGAAGGTGCTTGGAATCGGCGATGCTTCCGGAATGTTTCCGATTGACAGTGCCACGAGGGATTATGATGAAAAGATGGTTTCCTGCTTTGACGGTCTCGTGGAGGCAGATGGTTACAGCTGGCGGCTAAAGGACGTGCTTCCGAAGGTTTTAGTGGCAGGAGAAAACGCGGGTGTATTGACCGAAGAGGGAGCAAAGCTTTTGGATCCAAGCGGAACCTTAGAGGCAGGGATTCCGGTCTGCCCGCCGGAGGGCGATGCAGGAACCGGAATGACAGCGACGAATTCCATCGCAGTGCGTACCGGAAATGTATCTGCAGGAACCTCTGTCTTTGCCATGATCGTTTTGGAAAAACCTCTTTCCAAAGTGCATAAGGAAATCGATCTCGTGACGACACCGGTAGGGGATGCTGTGGCAATGGTGCACTGCAATAACTGTACCTCGGAAATCAATGCATGGGCGAATATGTTCGTGCAGTTTTCGGAAGCAGCCGGAATGAAGATGGACAGAGATCAGGTGTTTAAAGTGATGTTCGAGCATTCCATCAAAGGAAGCGCAGACTGTGGCGGAATGATCAGTTATAACTACTTTTCCGGCGAGCCGGTGACCGGATTTTTAGAGGGAAGACCGCTCCTTGTCCGGACGGCAAATGCTGATTTTTCCTTTGATAATTTTATGAAGCTGCAGCTTTACTCTGCAGTCGGTGCATTGAAGTACGGTCTGGATATTCTTTTGCAGGAGGAAAATGTACCGATCGATAAGATGTACGGTCACGGCGGGTATTTTAAAATCAAGGAGGCAGGTCAGCGCGTGATGGCGGCTGCGATGCATGCGCCGGTGTCTGTCATGGAAACTGCAGGAGAGGGCGGTGCATGGGGAATTGCGGTTC
This sequence comes from Lachnospiraceae bacterium, assembly GCA_017476305.1. Lineage (GTDB taxonomy): Bacteria > Bacillota > Clostridia > Lachnospirales > Lachnospiraceae > Butyribacter. The sequence goes on along the minus strand of JAFVAA010000458.1, from coordinate 2,839 downwards.
TGGCACTCTATGCAGCGTATAAGGCAGATGGACAGACTTTGGAAGATTATTTAAACGGACAGATCTTTAAAGACAGCAAAGGGACGACCATTGAGCCGAAGCAGGATGAAATGGACGGTTTTGATGCCTATATGAAACGCTATGTGAAGGCATTTGAGGTAGAGCATGCGGCGATTAAAAACATGGCTGAGGATGAGTAGAGGAACAGATGATGCATAGAGTCTGTGTGTTGCTTTTTTGATGGAAGGGAGGATTTATTTTATGTTAGAGCAGTTAAAGGAAGAGGTTTATGAGGCAAATATGGAGCTTCCGAAGAGAAATCTCGTGACCTATACCTGGGGAAATGTCAGCGGGATTGACAGGGAGAGCGGATATTTTGTCATCAAACCAAGCGGGGTGGATTATGAGGCACTGTCACCAGAGGATATGGTCGTGATGGATTTAAACGGAAATAAGATAGAAGGAACGTATCGTCCATCCTCAGATACAGCTACCCATCTGGAGCTTTATAAAAAATATCCGGAGATTGGCGGAGTGGTGCATACGCACTCACCGGAGGCAACCTCCTGGGCGCAGGCAGGAAGGAGTATCCCTTTATATGGTACGACACATGCGGATTATTTCTTCGGAGAGATTCCATGCGCCAGAGGGCTGACTCCGGAGGAGATTGATGAAGCATATGAGAAAAATACAGGACTCGTGATTATCGAAACCTTTGAAACCAGAGGATTGAATCCGATGTATACGCCGGGCGTTCTGTGTGTGAACCATGGACCGTTTACCTGGGGGAAGGATGCGAAAGAAGCAGTGCATAATGCTGTGGTTTTAGAGGAGGTTGCGAAGATGGCATTCCGCACGGAGGTCATCAATCCGAAGGTAAAGCCTGCACCGGACTGCATCAGGGATAAGCATTTCTTTAGAAAGCATGGGGAAAATGCTTACTACGGCCAGAATTAGACTACGTAAAACGGACTATGACGAGAATCCTGTACATTTGATACGGGATTCTTTTTTTGCTTTATCGGAAACTTCGCCCTATAAAGCAAAAAACGTTTCCCGACTTTATTCCCAGATGTTTTGTAGGAATTGATTTATATTGAATTTTCCTGGGTTTTTCGCAAAAAGGAAAATTTTATGTTGGTAAATCTGCATAAATTGGATAGGAGCAAAATATTGAATTTGCACAAACACTATTGTAAAATACTAGTATGATTTACTGAAAGTAAGGCACATTTTTGAAGAAATACAGTCAGGTTTGCTAATTGTACTCTTTGCCATTATTTGATATTCTATATGTGGAGATTCCGACGGGATATTTCAGAGCATATCACTATAGAACTGTGATCTGAAAGGATGTAGCCTGAAGGTTGTATCATTATTAAGGTGATCGTACAGAAAAAATTATATATTATAGTCTATTTTATTTCTCCACACTCAATCGTAAAATAGATTGAATCTGTCAATCAGGATAAAATCTAAAGTTCCATGTTTCGCTATTCTCTCCCCGTTTCATGGGTTCCGGTCTTATTGGTCTAAAACAAAAATAGGTCAACAAAAAGAGGGAAGGGTTATTATCTGTTTTTGATCAGGGAATCTCCTTTGTATGTCAATAAATGGATTGGATAAAGTGACAATTAAGTTCCTTTTTATTTCCAAAGAACCGGATTGTCGCTGGAAAGTGAGGATTATGGAAAAGGAATACAACGATTTTTGTGAAAAATTGAAAACGGAACTGGAAAGAAAATTCCGGGATGAAACCTATCAGGTGAGATTTCATTCGATATCGAAAAATAATTCTGTAAAGTATGACGGGATAGTTATCTATTCAACGGAAAGTAATATTTCTCCGAATTTTTCCATTGAACCATTATACGAGAATTATAAGGATGGAATTTCCATAGAGAGGCTGGTGACAGAGCTTTCCATGAGGTATTTTGCGGAGCAGTTCAGGATGAAAAGGCTCGAGCTGGATATGACGTACGAAAAGTGCAGAGAACGCATTATGTTTCGTTTGATTTCCTATGAAAAAAACGAGGAGGAATTGAAAACGATGCCGCATATTCGGTATCTGGATATGGCTATGGTTTTTTTTGTCCTGGTGTATCAAAGTGATGAAAAAATAGGTTCCTTTCAGGTGACAAACCATTTGATGGAGCTGTGGGGAGTGAAAAAGGAATCCTTGATGAAGCTGGCAGAGGAAAATGCCAGACGGTGTTTTCCTTTGAAAATACATAATATGCATCAGATGGTCATGGATATTCTTTCAAAACGGGAACTGGATGAAGAAGTGCTGCAGTATTTTCAGAAGGAGATTGTGGAAGATGTCAATGAGATTCCGGTCATCCTGTCGAACAGTTTAGGGATTAATGGTGCTGCTGTACTTAAATATGAGGATACACTGCACACGGTTTCTGATATGTTTCAGGGGAATTTTTATGTGCTGCCAAGCAGTATCCATGAGGTTTTGGCACTTCCCTGTTCTGACAGGATCGGGGACAAAGAGTTAAGGGAAATTGTTTGTGAAGTGAATCGGGACTGTGTAACGGAGGATGAATACTTGTCGGATCATGTATATTTCTATGATGCGGAAAAGGATGCGCTGGAAATTTGTTTGTAGGATTTGAAAAAAGTCTGCGGCAGGGGTGTCCCCTGCCTTTTTTTGATTTTTGCTTTACTTACAGATAGAATTGTGTTATAATCCTGTTTTTGACAGTTTTTGGACTTAAAAAGTCTCGCAAGCACTATAGACATTAGCTTACGGGACTTTTTATTATTTTTTATATACACGTTACACCTTTGGCTTTTTGGTCTGAGAACATATATTTTTCATTTTTTTGAT
>JAFVAA010000457.1 GCA_017476305.1 Lachnospiraceae bacterium | reverse complement strand
GGATGTTCACCTGTGTGATTTGTCAGATATTGCAAAGGCAATGGTGTCATCATTAGTTATTACGGATGCACATGCTTATGATATTTCATTAAAATGTAAGCCGACTTTTAAAAGCATGTGGAAATCGTTTAACAGCGATAAGTGTAAGGATGATTTTGTATGTGGTGAATTTGCGAAGGCACGAGCTATGATGGGGAATGCGTTGGGTTTTGAAGTTAAGTGTTATTCAGGTGGCGGTCACATATGGGCAGTATACCGGGGGAAGGATCGTGGTGGAAAGATTAGAAAGTGCAGAGCTGATAATGATATTTTGGCATATAGTACGACTAGCTTTTTCGATTCCCGTATTTTTTATTATTTTTTGCTGGGATAACAAAAAATCGGAATTGTTATCATAAGTAGGACATCATCTGCCAGAGGCAACAAACCCACTTTTATTTTTGGTGGTGTCGAAAATTTGACATGTGGGTTTGGTGTGAAAGACTTTCCAGGGAACCCATAATAGATGAAGGGATTCATTTATTATGGGTTTTTATTTTGCATTTTTTTACTGTTGTATTATCGTGAAATTACATGTATAATGCAAAAGTGGGAGGTTTAAAGGGGATGGAGTGAATCAGGATGGGGTTAGACGGGACAGGGTGTAACGGAATCGAGTGAAAAGAGACAGGGATTAAAGGAGGCAGCTAGGCGTGTAGCTTTAGGCCAATTGGATATGGTATGGGAGGACAGAGAGGCATCTATCATAAAGGCAGAACAGATGATTAGAGAGGCAGCGGATTCCGGCTGTGATGTCATTGTATTTCCGGAGATGTCTTTCGTAGGATATTCTATGGACATAGATAAAATCGCAGATACCGAAGGCGATTCGGAAACTGAAAAGAGGATGAAGCGTCTGGCAAGGGACTATCAGATTGCGATCGCTTATGGATGGGTGACTGGTAAGGGAAAGAAAAAAGGAAAAAACAGATTTCGTTTTTTAGATGAGACAGGAGCATGCCTTGGTGATTATGTAAAGATACATCCGTTTACCTATGGCGGAGAGGCAGAGCACTACGAAAAGGGAGAGCGAATCGTTACATTTTCCTACAAGGGCAGGGATATTGCCTTATTTATCTGCTATGATCTGCGTTTTCCAGAGGTTTTTCAGATTGCTTCGAAAAAAGCAGAGGTCATTTTTGTCATTGCGAACTGGCCGGCATCAAGAATCTGGCAGTGGGAGGTGCTTCTGCGGGCGAGAGCGATAGAGACGCAGTCCTATGTGGTGGGAGTGAATTGTGTGGGAGACCGGGATGATCACTATTCCGGCAGTAGTATGGCAGTGGATTGTATGGGGAACATCTTAGGGAAAATTGCTTCGAAAGAGGGAATTCTGGTCTGTGATTTAGAAGACAGGGCAAGGCATTTGCGTGAGAAATTTAACATAAAGGCAGACAGGAGAAAGGATTTATATAGACGTTTAGAGCAGGCTTAGGAGGCTGGTCTTCCGATTGAAAATATAACTCCGGAATGCCGGAGGCTTATCAGGTGTGAAAATCACACAGGGAGGGAACGGAACATGAAACAATATGAATTAGCGATTCGGATTGCACAGATTCATCATTTAGTAGATGAACGAAAGTATAAAAAGGCATTGGCGGTAATTCAGACACTCGATATGCATCAGGTGCGTTCGCTTAGTGATCTCAAGGTATTTGCCGAGGTGTATACAAAGACGGAGCAGTATGATGCGGCAAAGGCTACCTATCTTCGCATTTATCGGAGATCGCGGACGAAACGGGTATTATATCGTCTGATTTATTTATCGATTCGAACCAATGCGTTGAATGAAGCAGAGTCCTATTATCAGGAGTTTATCCGGATGAATCCGAATGTCAGGGATTCCTTGATTTTGCGGTATCGGATCGATAAGGCGGCGGGTGCTCCGATTGAGCAGCTGATAGAGATTTTACAGCAGCTAAAGCAGGAAGAATACATTGAGGAATGGGCATATGAATTAGCGAAGCTCTACCACCGGGCAGGTCGAAAGGAAGAGTGTATTGAGGAATGTGAGGATATCCTTCTGTGGTTCGGCACGGGGGAGATCGTGCAGCGGGCGAAGCTTTTGATTGAGCATTTACGGGAAAAAGAACCTATGCCGTATTATGACGATAAAGACTTTACACTTCCTGTAAAGGAGGAGCCAAACCCGGAGGATACCGGTTCTTTACCGGATTTAGAGGAATTTATCCGGGAGCAGAAGGCACAGAAGCGGGAAGAAAGAAAAGAGGGACGTTTTTTCAGGCGAGATTCAGGGAAAGCGGATGAGGAGAAGGCAGAGAAAAAGGATAGTAAGGGTACGAAAGAAAATCGGGATAAAAAGTCTGTCAAAGAGGAACAGAAGGATGAATTTATAGATGATTATGAGGATACGGCCTTTGAAACGGATGATGCGCCGCTTCCGCATATTGCCAGAGATGGTTTTCAGATTATTTCGGATCTGTTGAAATTTGGCAAGAAGGAGGAAGACAAAAAAGAAGAACGGAGGGAAGAAGAAAGGGACGCAGAGAACAGAAAGGAGCAGGTAAAGGAAGAACGAAAGCAAAAAGAAAAAGCAGAGGAAGAGGAAGAAAAAGGGAAAGAGAACAGACCGGAAAAGGCAGAGAAGCATGCAGAAAAAGAAAAAACAGAGAAGCATGCAGAGAAAGAAAAGGAGAGCCTGGAGCAAAGGCCACTGGAGAAAAAAGAATCATCTAAGCTGCCGGAATATATCCCGCCATCTCAATCAGGGACGGGCATTACACAGGATTTGGCTCGTGAGATTTCTGCAATTTATGAGATGGAGCAGCGGGAGCAGCTTCAGGAGAAACAGGTCACGGTAATAGATAAGGAGGATTCTTCCAATATTGCTGAGAATGTGGTGCAGCGGATGACAAATGCATTACAGAAGAATCCGACCAAAACGACAAAAACCTATATTCCTATCGATGTGGAAGAGATTCGTGGAGAGGACAGGATCACAGAGGTGAATGGTCCGGAGGAAAAGACGAAGGTGATAGAACCGATCCGGGAGGAAGAAGACATCTTTGAAGATGAGATGTACCACGAAATGTTTGGAGAGGAAAGCAGTGAGGAAGATTTCGAATTATCCTCCGTTCAGGAGAAGTCAGGGGACGATTCCCGGCAGGATGAGTCCGGGGAGAAGCCTGATGCCGTGATGCAGGAGAAAGTGGAAAAGGAGGAGATAGGGCAGGCAAGAGAGGAAAGCCCCGATGAAAATATATTGGATAAAGAGGAAAGTTTATCGGATAAAGAGGAGAACATATCGGATAAAGAGGAGAACATATCGGGCATAAAAGAAAGCATATCGTCAGAAAGCAAATTAGAGTCCCTGCTGGAGCAGGAGGTTGCGGAAATTCAACAGGCTATG
>JAFVAA010000456.1 GCA_017476305.1 Lachnospiraceae bacterium | reverse complement strand
CTCCTCTAGCTTTGTCCTCAGCCCGTAGACGATCTGTGAAAAATAGGTCCTCTGTTTCCTGTCATCCTTTACCCCGTCGCCCCAAAGAGCCGCCCGGATCTCTGCGTTGGTAGCAGCAGCTCCCTTTCTGTCAATCAGATAGGCGAACAGCTCCTTGACCTTTGCCCTGCCGAAACGTACCGCCTCCCCATCATAGAACACCTCAAAATTCCCAAAGCAGTGGACATACAGCCCTTTCCGCTCCTCTATGACCGGGTGGCGGAGATTGACAAGGGCGTTTTTGATGTCCTCTGCCCTTGCGGGCTTTAAGATATAATCGCTCACATAGAGCTTTACCGCATCATAGAGATACTGCTGGTACGCCGTGACCATGATGATATTGATGAGGGGACGGACCTGTTTGATCTCCTTCGCCAGTTCTAACCCGTCCTTTCCCGGCATACGGATGTCAAGGAATACCACATCAAATTCCTGCTCCCTGCACAGCGAGAGTGCGTCTAAAGCCCTGTCTGCTTTTTTTATCTCCGCATCCTGCACCGTCTTTTCTATGGTCCGTGCAAGGTCTCTTAGTGCAGACACTTCATCATCCACGATCAGAATATTCATCTTTCCCGTTCTCCTGTTCTTTTTTATTACCGCTCTGTAAGTCCCGAACGGTCACTTTTTATCGGAATCTTTATTCTCACAACGGTCTCCTTCTCCTGTGTATCCCCGATCTCAAGCCATCCGCCGCACATCAGCGAAAGCCGTTTTTTCAAGTTGGACAGCCCGATGTGTGCCCTGTGCCGGTCCCGCTCCCCGGCCTCATCCCAGCTCTTTACGGACTGCCCTGCCCCGTCCGGCAGCCTGCTTTTCCTGTCTTCCGGGAATCCCGCACCATCGTCCAGCACTTCCACGACATGCTCCGTATCTGTACGGTAACTCCTGATGCGCACCGTCCCCCTGCCTGTCCCGCTTTCCCTGATCCCATGCCGGACTGCATTCTCCACCAGCGTCTGCACGGAAAAAGCCGGCAGGTCAAAATCCGAATCCTCTATCTCATAAACTACCGTCAGGTCATCCCCGAAACGTTCTTTTTCCATATAAAGATAGTTCTCCACCGTCTCAAATTCCCTGCCGGCACGGATGCAGTCCGTTTCCTCCAGTACGTCGATGCTGCCCCTCAAGAATCCGGCAAAGTGGTCCAAGATCTCCTCCGCCTTATCCGGTTCATCCAGATAGGAACGGATCGCCACGAGGCTGTTGTAGATAAAATGCGGCTTGATCTGTGCCATCAGTATATCCACTTTCATTTTTGCGATTTCTGCCTCCTGCCTGTAGAACCGCTCCGTCTGATCCATCAGGATATAGGTAAACATAAAAAATGCGGCGATACAGGTCCCGAGCACGATCACAAAAAGCCCGTAGAACAGCATCTGGATCAGCATACATGCCATCGGGAGCAGCAGATAGACCATAAAGGCAAGCCTCTGTCTGGCAGACAGCTTTCTCCTCCTGCGGAATAGTCCCATCAGATTGACTGCCATGATAAGCACCGGTGGAACTAAGAGGACGGGATACCACGGCCCCCTGTGATAGACATTCCCTGCATCTATGTAATAGATCGTTTCGGAAAACTGGGTGTAGATTAACAGGACCATGTAAATGGTCCACAGAGCCATCGAGCAGCCAAACATCCGTGTATTCTTCCAGTCCTTTTCCCCGCCTGAGTAAAGCAGAAACCCGGAGAGCAGGAGCATCAGAAGGGAGGAGAAAGCTGACTCAAGAAAAATGAAAAGCTGTGTCGCGAAAACCCATCCTGCCCCCTGGTATCCTTCCGCTAACTGCCCCATCAGATTACTGCCGACATAGGCAGTCAGAATAGTAAAAAACGCTATAAAATACCGGCGTGTATTCTCCTCCATCTGCCGGCCTGCCCATGCCTGCACCAGACCAAGCATGCACAGCACAAGCCCCGCCACGCTTATGATCAGATTCATGCCGTACCTTTCCCTCCCGCTCTAATTCTCCTCCAAGCCCCTTCGCAGCGTCATTACCGATACAAAAGAACTGCCTTAACTTTTTTAAGTATATCAGAAAATCCCTGTTTCTTCAACGGTTTCTGGTTCCTGCATCACAGTAAACCCACGTTTTTTCTTATACTAATCTTGAACCTATTGAAGCTCCACTCTAAGGCTGCTTACTTGAAACATTCCTTCCGTTTCGTTCAAATCTTCCGGATGTAAAACAAAACAAATTTCTGTTATTTTATGCAATGCTTCACTACGCATCAAAGCCAAAGGTATCCCTATTATATTTTCACCATAATAAATACTTTTCTTGTAGGAATCGAGAATATCTGTTCCATTATGCTTGAATTCTACGGTAATATTCGTAATAGAATTTGTAAAGCTTGTCAAAATACAAACCAGGGAAGCTGATTCATTATAGTCAAGATACTTTCCTATATCAACCGTATCCACATAGCGAAATACAAGACTTAGAAAATTAGGATATTTAATATCACTTCTGTCATATGGATTCGTATTAAAATTTACCGTAACATTCTCTCCTGTCTTATTACAAAGAATAATATCTCCCGCTGATTCATAAGGAATACTATCATCAAAAAACACACCCACTCTTGCATCTGCCATCAAATCCTGATTTTTCAAAAGAATACGATCAATATCAAACACACAGGATCTCAGTTTTTGATTTATCCCACTGCCAGTCCGAAATGAGAACTGCTCTGCCAGAAAATCCAAAAGGCTCCTGATATCTGCCGTACTGTTAATGTCCCCTACCTGTATGTTCGCAATCGGTGTACCAGAAAGTGCCTGCCCCTTTCTAACTGGATAAATTGCAAAAGGAAAGATATAGTTCTCACCATTTTTCTGAAACTTTGCAAACAAATGTGAACATGCTATCCCCAATTCTATCATACAATAACGGCTTTCATAATACTCCTTGCTGAGTATCGGAACAAAAATGTCGCTGTTATCCAATTCCTCCAAAATGACTTCTGTTGAATTGCTGCCAACACGAATACTCCCTTCCTCAGATGAACAAAATGTTTCAATGCTATCATTCAATGTTTCAAGCATTTCTGTAAATCTTAGCACTATTTCCTTATTTGCACTTGCATGACTAATAAAAATCTTCATATCGCAATCCTCCTGCTCTCTATTGTCTAAAATTAATTTTCATCTCTACGCCTGATTTAACTTGTTCACAAGTATCTTTTTGTAGCAATACACCAAATGCATTCCTGCCTTAAGCCTTATGGAAAATGAAAAAACGTGCGTTTTCCGTAAGCCTTGCACAAATGAACAGAAAACCAAAAACATCCGGCAAAGAATACAGTATCCCTACCGCACCCCCTGCCGGATGTCCTAATTCCCTGATGCACGAAAAACAACCTATTTCTATCCCGTGACTTCCATTGCCAGCGACAGTTCCCTGCAATACTGTATCAGACGGTCGAGTATATCCACATACCGATCCACTTCTTCTAACAGATCGCTGCCTACATCTTTCCGCTCCCTCTGCTCTGCAATCTGCCCCGGAAGATCTAACAAAAATATCCTTAACTCTTTATAACCAGAATACCTGCGCTCAATATCTTCCGCCCGTTTCCCTTCCAACATCCGATTGATCTTATCCCGGCAGATCAACGAGAGCCAGTCTGCCGTATCAAAAAAAGCCCGGTATTCATGTCCGATCGCTTTTGACATATTGCTCCTCATGTACTGTTCCCGCTGTTCCGGCTTATTGATACCGTTTTTTGCCGCATATACCCTGATTATATGGTCATAAGCATCCCTGTGTTCCTTTAGTGGCTGTAGGAACATCTCCCCGCCTGTTGACATTTCCTCCGCCAAAAGCAGATAATGTTTCGTAAGCAGATGGATTCTGCATATATCTTCCCAATAATGTTCAAACTTCATAATTTTTTATGGAAGGGGAACAGAATACACTTCCACCTTCTTCTCCTCTAAACCATTTTTCGTTAAGACATGCCCCTGTGCCATACGCACCGATCCCCTGTTCTGCATTGCCATACGTCCCTGTCCAGATACGTCCCCGTCCAAATCGTTCGGCTTACAATCAATCAACTCAGATGGAAAGCTATACTCGACTATTTCTTTTCCCGACTTTCCTGCAAACCACCACTGCAAGAACGGCAAAGCTGCTACCAGCAGAAAGATTACAAGCAATGTACCTATAAAATATAAAATCATTTTTCTACCTCCTTAAGCTGTAGCGGTGAGCAACACAATAATGTGACTATCGCAACAATTATCGTCAACACAATAGGAATATCCCTGCTGTAATCGGATGGATACACATATTTGAACAAAATCCACATACCAAACGCCAATCCCCACATCAATGCTGCGATTACCGCACATACCTGTCTCAAAGTGCCGTGCTTCGCCTCTGTATCGCTTATATAATCAATCAGGGTTACCACAATAATCGTGGCTAACACCCATAACAGATCACCTCTAAGACACATTGTAACCCAATAATCATGTCCTAATGCATCATGCTTTCCCAAATATGCTAAAACATCCATCAGCACCGGAACGAAGGAAACCAAAATACCTACATACCACAAAATCAGTCCCCTGACATTCATTATATTCTTCTTTTCTCTCCTGTGCCTCTCAATCTTCCCATTATACATATCTCTCCTATCCCGTTTTTCACTGGTTTTATTTATCAAAAAGACACACTGTTTGATTCACAACGCATCCAAGTGTTTCTATCCATACCAACATGAAATTATAGCATCAATTTCTCCAAACGACAAGTTTTTAAGAAATTCTAATGCTACAAATGATAGTATATCACAGAAACATGAGTGACTCAAGAATTTTCTTGCTTTTCTGCTATCGGCTTTTCGGATCAGCTGTCTTTTCTTTCCTGCTGTCATTCCTTATCCCTATTTCATAACTGCCTGCTTTCCG
>JAFVAA010000038.1 GCA_017476305.1 Lachnospiraceae bacterium | reverse complement strand
CATTATAGCTGCCGTAGTCTTTATAAGAAATCCCCTTCTCATCCAGATACTTCATCACCTCCTGTTTCAGCCCATATCCCGCCTGATCATTTCCTAATGCTATCATCCTTCTACCTCCTGTATTCGATTCATTATCTGCGATCATGTTCGGATCTGATCTTCTATTCCGATTGCTTCAGCTTTTGTATCAGCCGGTTCACCCGGAGCAATATCTCCTCAAAGCACTCCTGATATTTTTCATCCTCCGCTCCCGAAGGATTGACAAGGTCTGTATCAAAGCCTACATATTCTCCCAGCGTATAGACATCCTCCACCATACCAAAATCCTCTGCAAACTTTACCTTCTCACTCAAATTCATGGTAATCACCAGGCTTGTCTTTTCTAAATCCTCTTTTACGATCTGTCTGGACTGCCCATGGCCCGTCATCGGAAAGCTGTTCCTGGTCAAAAGCATATTACACTTCGGATTGATTGGCTCCTCAAAAAGCACCACCAGCCCTCTGGAAATCACCTTTGGCAAATCAGCCGGAGCATTTTTCCGGTAAATTGCCTCTGCAATCGGACTTAATAGTGTATTTTCCATCGATAAAAAAATAATCTGCTCGTACTGTTTCATGCCGATCACCGCCTTTCCTCATCATCCCTTCCTGCATATATTTTCTGATACCCCGCTGCCTTTCGCATACGATTCATGATCGCAGCCCCCAGCTTGTCCTCCCCGAAGCTTTCTGCATAAATATACTCTGCTCCAATGTGATCCATCTTTCTTAGTATATCATATAACCCCGCTGCAATGGAACCCTCACTTTTTCTCGAACCAATACTGTACACCTGATCTGTGTGATAAAGTCCCTTTGACTCCTCTGTGGCAATCACAGCCGCCTTTTCCCCTTTTTCCCGATGAGCCGCCATGATTTCATCGATCTTTTGGATGACCGCCCCACTCTCTCCCTCGACCAGGAACATCCTTCCCTTTGGTGCATAATGGCGATACTTCATGCCAGGTGCCTTTGCCACTGTACGTTCATCCGGTTTCTTCAAAAGAGCAGGATCGACCGTTACCTCCCCGATCACGTCCTCTAGCATCTCTTTCGTAATATACCCCGGCCGCAGAATGACAGGGATCGCTTCCGTCATATCCAAAATAGTCGATTCCAGTCCGATTCCTACAGGACCTCCATCTATGATCATATCTATTTTCCCGGAAAGATCTTCTATCACATGCTCTGCCTTTGTAGGGCTTGGTCGTCCCGATGTATTTGCACTCGGTGCCGCAATGAACACACCAGAGCTTTTGATAAGTGCCATGGCAACCGGATGAACCGGCATACGTACTGCTACCGTAGCAAGTCCTCCCGTAGTCGAAAAAGGAACCTTTTCGCTCTTTTTAAATATCATCGTGAGCGGTCCCGGCCAAAAAGCCTTCATCAGCCGCTCCGCTCTGTCGGAAACCTCCTCTGCGATTTCATATAAAGCCTCCGCTTTTGCAATATGCACGATCAGGGGATTGTCCGAAGGTCTTCCCTTCGCTGCATATATTTTTTTCGCAGCCTCTGAGCGAAGTGCAT
>JAFVAA010000455.1 GCA_017476305.1 Lachnospiraceae bacterium | reverse complement strand
GGCTATCCGTATTACACATTTTCCGACAGGAATCGTGGTACAGTGCCAGAATGAACGGTCCCAGCATATGAACAAGGATAAAGCAATGCAGATGTTAAAGGCAAAGCTCTATATCCTAAAGCAGCAGGAACAGATTGATAAGGCGAATGGGATTCGTGGAGAATCAAAGGAAATCGGATGGGGCAGCCAGATTCGTTCCTATGTGATGCAGCCATATACCATGGTGAAGGATCACAGGATGAATACGGAGGTCAGCAATGTGCAGGGAGTGATGGACGGGAATATCGATCCGTTTATCAATGCATATCTGGCATGGATTCATTCGAATAAAAAGTGACAGGAGGAAAACATGATAAACGTAAGTGTATTAGGATATGGTACGGTAGGCTCGGGAGTTGTGGAGATCATTCGTGAAAATGCAGAGCTCATCACGAAAAGAGCAGGGGAAGAAATCCGGGTAAAATCCGTTCTGGATCTCAGAGATTTTGAGGGAGATCCTGTACAGGAAATTTTGGTACATGATTTTAATGAAATCGTAAATGATGACGAGGTTCAAATTGTGGTGGAGACGATGGGGGGACTTCATCCGGCATACGAATTTGTAAAGGCCTCCTTAGAGAGCGGAAAAAGTGTCTGCACTTCGAATAAGGCTTTGGTAGCGGATTTTGGTCCGGAGCTTTTGGAAATTGCAGAAAAGAATCATGTCAACTTCCTTTTTGAAGCAAGTGTAGGCGGTGGAATCCCGATTATCCGTCCTCTTAAAATTTCTCTGGCACCGGATGAGATTTTAGAAATTTCCGGAATTTTAAATGGAACGACGAACTATATTTTAACGGAAATGACAAATAATGGTTCTGCATTTGATGATGTGTTAAAGGATGCACAGGCGAAAGGATATGCAGAGGCAGATCCGACGGCTGATGTGGAGGGACATGATGCCTGCAGAAAGATTGCGATTTTAACTTCTCTTGCCTATGGAAAACAGCTGGATTTCGGGGATATTTATACAGAAGGAATTACGAAGGTGACAGACAGAGATGTTGCTTATGCGAAAAAATTGTCTGCAAAGATTAAAATTTTCGGGACCAGCAAAAAAGCAGGTGATAAAGTGAGTGCTATGGTGGCACCGGTTTTTGTCTATCCCGAAAATCCTTTATATAATGTAGACGGTGTATTTAATGCGATTCTGGTAAAGGGAAACATGGTCGGAGATGTCATGTTTTATGGTCAGGGAGCCGGAAAATTAGCTACGGCGAGTGCTGTGGTTTCTGATGTGATCGAGGAAGCCAAGCATGTCGATGTGAATATGAAAACGCTTTGGTCCCACGAAAAGCTGGATCTTCTTCCGAATGACGAAGTAAAGAATATGTTTTTTGTCCGGCTGCGTGGAGGAAGGGCAGAAAATGAGGCAAAGGTCAAAGAGGTTTTCGGCAAGGCAGATGAGGTGGATGCAGGTTTTTCAGATGAGTATGCCTTTGTGCTTCCTGAAATGACAGAGGGAGAATTTTCGAAGGCGGCAGAAAAGCTTGGAAATGTGATCAATCGTTTTCGGATTGCATTATAAAGGACAGATGTGATTTTCTATTTGCTTTTACTGCCGGGGCGGTGAAGCCCGGGATAGAGAATATTGGACTTATAGAGTAAGAAAGGCAGGGATATTTGTGAAATATTTAGTAGTATTGGGAGACGGAATGGCAGATGAGCCGGTGGCAGCAATCGGAGGGAAAACGCCCCTTGCATATGCAAAGACACCGACGATGGATATGCTTGCGCCAAAATCAGAAATTGGTCTGGTACACACGATTCCGGAGGGAATGAATCCGGGAAGTGATACGGCAAATCTGGCGGTACTTGGATATGATCCGAAAAAATACTATACAGGACGTTCTCCGCTGGAGGCACTGAGCATCGGAGTTCCGATGAAGGATACGGATATTGCGCTTAGATGCAACATCGTGACGGTTTCCGATGATGAGCTTCCATACGAAGAAAAGACGATTATCGATCACAGCTCCAGCGAGATTTCTACGGAGGATGCGGCAGTTCTTATGAAGGCAATCATGGAGGAAATGAATGACGATATTTATCAGTTTTATGTGGGTACGAGTTATCGTCATCTGACCATTTGGCAGCATGGTGAAGTGATAGAGCTGACACCGCCTCATGATGTGCTGGGAAGAGTAATCGGGGAATATCTGCCGAAGGATGAAAAGCTTCGTGAAATGATGAAAAAAAGCTATGATATTTTAAATCATCATCCGCTGAATGTGGAGCGTGTGAAAAAGGGACTGAATAAAGCAAATTCCCTCTGGTTCTGGGGAGCCGGGACGAGGCCTGCCTTAGATTCCTTTGAAGGAAAATTCGGGAAAAAGGGTGCCATGATTTCAGCAGTGGATCTTTTGAAGGGAATTGCAGTTGGTGCTGAGATGAAAAACATAGATGTCGAAGGGGCAAACGGTACCTTGGAGACGAATTGGGAAGGAAAAGCAGATGCTGCAGTAAAGGTGCTTTTAGAGGATGGATATGATTTCGTATATATTCATATGGAGGCACCGGATGAGATGGGACATCAGGGCAGTCTGGAGCGAAAAGTAAAAGCGATAGAGTATGTAGATGGCAGGGTATTAAAAAGAGTGGTAGAAAAATTAGATGCCTCCGGAGAGGATTACAGGCTTCTTCTGATGCCGGATCATCCGACACCGATTGCGAAAAGAACGCATACCTCTGATCCGATTCCATACCTTCTCTATGACAGCAGAAAAAATGCAGGGACGAAGGGCTTGTATAATGAAGCCGATGCGAAAGCCGGTGGAATTTTAGTGGAACATGGATATACATTGATGAGTAGATTATTAGAGAGAGAGTAAAAGGCTGATGACTGGTGAAAACCGGAAAACTCTTATCATCAGTTTTGGGAGAAATGGAGGCAGAAAACATGTTAGTAGTGAAAAAATTTGGCGGAACTTCTGTTGCCAATAAGGAACGTATCTTCAATGTGGCAAATCGCGTGATTGAGGAATATAGAAAAGGAAATCAGGTGGTGGTGGTTCTTTCTGCGATGGGAAAGCAGACAGATGTACTTCTTGATATGGCAGCAGATATTAATCCAAAGGCACACAAAAGGGAGCTTGATATGCTCCTTACGACAGGAGAGCAGACCTCAGTTGCACTTATGGCGATGGCTCTTGATTCCTTAGGGGTTCCGGCTGTTTCCCTAAATGCCTATCAGGTGGCAATGCATACGACCTCTGATTATGGAAATGCCCATTTGAAAAAAATTGATACAAAGAGGATTCGCTTTGAACTGGAAAATCGCAGGATTGTGGTGATTACAGGTTTTCAGGGAATCAATAAATATAATGATTATACGACACTTGGCAGAGGCGGTTCCGATACGACTGCAGTGGCACTTGCGGCAGCATTAAACGCCGACGCCTGTGAAATCTATACGGATGTAGATGGTGTGTTTACTTCGGATCCGAGAATCGTGCCGAATGCGCGTAAGCTAAAGGAAATCACATACGATGAGATGTTAGAGCTTGCGACCTTAGGTGCGGGCGTGCTGCATAACCGTTCCGTGGAAATGGCGAAGAAATACGGAGTACAGCTGGTAGTACGTTCCAGCTTGAACACAAACGAAGGAACAGTAGTGAAGGAGGACAATAAGATGGAGAAGATGTTAGTAAGCGGTGTCGCAACCGACAAAAATGTGGTACACATTGCAGTAGAGGGATTAGAGAATAAGCCGGGTGTGGCATTTAAGCTATTCCATCATTTAGCAAATCACAATGTCAATGTGGATATGATTTTACAGTCGGTAGAGCATGGAAATAAGCAGGATATCAGCTTTACGGTGACGGAGGACATGGCAGATATTGCAATGGAAACCTTAGAGCGTCATGGAGACAGCAGTTTAAAATGTGATAATATCAAGATCAATAGGGACGTGGTAAAGGTTTCTATCGTAGGTGCAGGTATGATGAGCCATGCGGGTGTGGCTGCCAAGATGTTC
>JAFVAA010000454.1 GCA_017476305.1 Lachnospiraceae bacterium | reverse complement strand
TTTCCTCAGCATCCTCCAACAGGTCCGCTGAAGGCGATTCCGTATCGATATTGAATAAAAGCTTCAGGATGGCTCTTACCATTTCCTTTATGAGCCGCATGATATAATCTTGTTCATACAATAGACTGACCTCCTTTCTGCCAATAATTTCAGCAGAAAGGTTTAATCATCCATGCGTACCTTTAAGGAAACTATGGTATCACCTCTGGGCAGCCTGATCATATATGAAATAAAAATCATGCATATTATACAGATCCGGACTTCAAACCAGATATTGTAGATATTGATTGCCTTGACCTGCTTTGCCAGCTCATAAATTTGTCGCTCATCAACTATTTAAGAGTCTTTGTCCTCTGTCACAGCTGAAGAAGTTATCTCGCCAAACAGGCCATATACATTTACAATTCCACTCGGCAATACCGTGGCTGATACGGAAACCGAAAACAGAAGAATAGACAGGCGCAACAGCCAGCGTTTCTTGTTCTCCATCTTTCAGGCTCCTTTTGTATACATTGCTCTTCCGGCGATTACAGTCCGCACAGAGCATGGCTCAATCATCCAAAGATTCACATACTTTCAAAAAATCCTCCGGCAGATACTGGCTGATTTCAGTCCTTGCGGCGTCAAGATTGCGGAATGCTTGCAGTTTCCGTTCTTCCTCCAGGATGGATCGCTCCCCCTTTTCCATCTCCAGCTTGAACCTGTATAGGGCAAGCTCTTTTTCCATCCCCCAATCATCCACAAACAACAATCCCCGGAATCTGCCTTTCCGAGGGCATCTTTCATGAAAGCACAGAAAATCGATTTTATGGTCTTTTTTCATTTTCCACACTTTTTATCATAGTTCGATAATATTATAAAAATGCTTCGTGTGAATGAATAATATATATACTTCAAATGTAAACTATCCCGACATACAAAAAGACACCACTACCTATATCACTATAAGTAATGATGCCCTATTTTCAGCTTTTTATTTCTCCGAGCTCTTCATCGTCGGGAATACCCAAGAGGATAATGTATTATCCCCCATTATAGGGTATTATCCCGTATTTGCCGCATTTCTGAAACGTATTATCAAGTATTATTCCGTACCATGCAGACAAAATTTGTAGTAACTTTGTAGTATTTCAGCTATTTTGTTGTAGTAATTCACACATTCAATCTTAGGACTCTCTCCTAAAATATATCAAGATTGTGTGATAAGTTTTCGATTGCTTCCTTTTTCTTTGCGTCTGTGACCTCCGCATATATATCCATTGTTGTTTCGATATTAGCGTGTCCCATGACAGCCTGAATGACTTTTACATTTGTTTCTTTTTCGCAGAACCTCGTACAAAAGGTATGCCGTAAATGGTGGCAGGAAAAATGTGGAATGATGACGGGCTGCCTTCTCTCTTTCTTGGCGTTTACCACTTCCTCCGCATTGTAATTCTCCAGAATCCTCTTAATCGTTCTGTTTACTGTCTGCGGATTATGGATATTCCCATAGCGGTTACAGAATATAAATCCGGTCATACCGTCAATCACGGTGCTGTTGAAGCCGACTTCTTTCTGCACATCGTATTCCGTCATGAGCGCTTCATAAACCGCATCCATCATCGGTATTGTCCTGATTCCTGCTTCCGTTTTTGGAAGTGACACCGCAAACTCTGACTTGCGTGTTTTCCCGCTTTCTCTTGCATAATACGTTACGCTATGGTTAATACTGATAATGCGGTTTTCAAAGTCTAAATCTTCCCACCTCAGTCCGATCACTTCTCCGATCCTGCACCCTGTCCCCAGCAGAACCGTGAACAGCGGATGCCAGTGGTAAAATATCGGATTGTTTGCGGTGTAATTCATAAAAGCCCTTTGCTGCTCTATCGTCAAAGCGTGTCGGATGCCCTTATTCTTTCCTGCTTTCCTTTTTATATCTGCCATAACACCGTCAGACGGATTCATGCGTATGATTCCATCACGCACTGCCAACTGAAATGTAGGGTGAAGAACCGTATGGATTGTATCAACCGTGTTTGCCTGCAAATTTCTGTCATTCAGCAGGTAGTAATAAAAGTACATCACATCGGAATATTTAATCTCCCCGATCTTGCGTTCTCCAAAACCCTCCCTGACAAAATGGTCATACATATAGATGTAATTGGAGCGTGTGGTTTTTCGCAGGTCATACTTTGTTGACATATACCTGTCAAAGACATAATTTAAAGTTGCGCTTCCGGCTACATAAACATCCAGCCCGTCAAGCTGATTTTTAATCAAATCCGCTTCTTTTTCCCTCAGTGTCTGCAAATCTCTGGCATACACAAATCTGCGTTTTTTGAACGGATCAGT
>JAFVAA010000453.1 GCA_017476305.1 Lachnospiraceae bacterium | reverse complement strand
CCCCACCCTCTGGATTACCAGCAGATACCAGCCGAAAAAGAAAAATATGGTGGCTATCCACTACTTCGGCTGGTAATCCCTCAGACTGCAAACCCGGAGATTGCACAGTTTCCTAAATCCCTTATTTGTGCTATCCTTTCAGTAAAGAAAACGATAAACTATAAGCACAAAAGAAAGGGGCGGTGGATATGAGAGCATGGAAAAAAGGATTGGCAGGAATGATAGTAATGATCGGGTGTGGGCTGATATTTGCAGATACGGTATCTGCAAAAACAAAAAATATCAAAATAGACCTGAGAGGTGAAATGACACCGGTAGAAAGACCGATAGCTTTGGAAAAGGCAAAAAAAGTCAAGATTGTATGCAGTAATAAATCTGTTGTGGCAGTCCGGTATAAAAAGGACAGAAAAGATAAACGGATTGTCTTTACCGGAAAGAAAAAGGGAACAGCAAAAGTCACAGTCATTTGTACTCTGAAAAGCAGGAAGAAGAAAACATATAAATACAGGGTACAGGTGATAAAGAGTAAAGAAGTGACTGCAAAGGACAAAGGGAAAAAGGCTTTTAAGATACAAAATCAGTATCGGAAAGAGAAAGGCGTGGCAGCCCTTGAATGGTCAGATGAACTCTATGAGTTCTGCCTATACAGGCTCAAAACAAGCGGATTTGACAGACATGAAAATCTTGTTAAGGACGAAAATGGTTATTTTGGAAATTATGCCAGATTTAAGCATTTACTGTTAGGGGAAAATCTTTATTCCGGCAGTGAATTGACCAAAACCGCTATGAAAGCATGGAAGAAAAGTCCGGGACATTACCGGAACCTTTTATCTTCCGATTATGTTTGTGGGGCGATTGCCTGCTATAAAACGATGTGGTGTGCCATATTCTACGATAAAGACAAGAGCGAGATAGAGAACTGGCGGGATTATCATATCAAAGAGATTACGGTAAAACGGTATGACAGCCAGAGCGGAATTTATCTTAGTAATTCCACCATAAGTTACTATGAGGAAGGAAACAGAGAGGTAACTCTGGAGGCAGCAAAGATTACAGAAGCTTCCGGCAAGAAGATCTATTTGGAGATAGGAAAGACTTATGTAATTTATGAGAGGAAAGCACCGGACGGGTACGAAAAGGCAGAACGGATCATCATAACCGTCACAGAGGATGGCTTAGATGAAATTGTATTAAAGAGTTGAAAAAATGAATATGGGAAACAGAAAAAGCCCTTTTAGGCTAGTGAAGCCTAAGAGGGCTTTTTTTGTTGCCCGGACTTCGGAAAGGAAGGGCAGAACATGGATATTCTCATTCGCAGTCCGCCTTTTGGAACAAAGGCAGGAGCGGCAGATTTTATTATTCAAAGAAAGGACAGAAAATTTATGAAATTCAGATCAAAAATAACAAGGATCATATCCTTTGTTTTAACAGTAGCGTTGTTATGCGGAGTGGTTCCGGCAAATTATAAGGTGGCGAGTGCGGCTTCTTCCGTCAGCCTTACTTCGCTTGGAAGAAAAGGAACGGTGAACTTTGGCTCAAAGTCAAAGAGCGGGACTTGGTGGCAGATGCACCTGAACGGAAAAAAGGCATTCTGTATCGACTTAGGTTATACCTGCCACAGCGGGAACAGTTATGCAGCAGAGGAAACGCACCATTGGGATCAGGATACCGGTGGAGAGAAGCATGGCTATTATGCGAAGATCATCCGCTGGTATGTGATTGACAAGCACCGTTCCAATAAGGGATTTGTTCTTGCACAGGCACTGATCTGGTCAGTTGCGGAAGGGAGAAATTCAGAGGCACAGCTTAAAGATGTCATCAAGCAGGTACAGGATAACATCAAAATTTCTCCGAGCAAATCCGTCAGCGATTTGTATAAGGCAATCTTTCAACCGGATGGGAACTGGACGGCAGACCTTACTTTCTGGAAAAAGACCGGAAACAGCAAGCAT
>JAFVAA010000452.1 GCA_017476305.1 Lachnospiraceae bacterium | reverse complement strand
ACTAAGTGGCTCTCACCAATCACATAATATTTCTCCCGGTATTTTACAAAGTTGGTACTGACAATCGGTTCCTCATCATACGCTTCCACTCCGGTAGTAAATACTCTGTGGGCGGTCTTGATATTCCCATACCCATGGTCCAAACCGATATAAATTTTTCCTTTTGCTTTTCCTTTATTCTGAATATAGTTTTTCTCCATTAAAATATCCTCCTGAATGTCCTGTTTACATATCCGTTTACACGTTTTGTTTACAAATACTCTTTTAAATAATTTCTGTTTACGCTGTTTACAAATCCTCAAAGCCTTAATTTTACTGTATTCTTTCGTAAACCGGATTGTTTACATTTCCGTAAACGAACGCCTGTAAACAAAATTTGTAAACGCATCCTAAAAAACTTTTATCTTTCCTCAAAGGGTATTACCGCATCCTCCGGCAGTTTCTGAAACTCATTTTTCCCTGCCACCCTGCGCCACCCTCTTTGTGTGCCATATCCGGCAAATCTGTGGGAAGAAATTTTTTCCCACCCGACAATGCTATGGTTCATGACATTATTGATTTCTTTCAGTTCCCAATCCTTTGGTGTGTCATACTCATGAGAAAATGCGTCCTTGTAAATCATAATGCTACATACATAATCCTCTGCCAGTTCATCCAGCCAGAGCTGTATCACTCCGACCTTCGCATCCTCCGGCATAAAATCCTTCTGCATCTCCTTTAAGTATTCTTCCGTTTTCCTCGACAGTTTTAACTCATGAAAACCGTTCCGATATAGTTCCATCGCTTCCGCCCACGCCTGACGTATGTATTCCCTTGACTCCTTTTCAACCTCAAGAATGTGCTTTTCCACCCGTTCCGGATGCACCAACACCGGGGCAAATCTCCGGTTCCCTGTACGGTCAAGAGGAAGAAAGTCCATATTGTTGGAAGTACCCACAAATACGCATTGTCTTGGTCTGTCCTCCGGGTGAGTTTCATAAGGAATTTTGTACGTTTCCTTTTGCCGACTGATAAAAGACTTAATATCTTCAATGCTCTTGGCATTCACTGTTGCCATCATTTCCGACATTTCAATAATCCAATGCCCCTGCATCTTCCGATAGACATTATCATCATCCATCCGCTTCAAATCATCTGAAAACCATTCATCATTGATGGCTAAGAACCGAAAAAATGTTGACTTTCCTGCTCCCTGCCCTCCTACAAGGCATACCATGATTTCAAATTTGCATCCCGGCTCATACACCCTGCGGATAGCTGCCAGCATCAAGAGCCGCATAATTTCTTTCGTGTAATCATCGTGATCAGCACCCAGATACCTGGGCAAAAGATTGTCTATGCGTGGCTGTCCGTCCCATTTAAGTTTTTCCAGACATTCCCGAATAGGGTGATACTTATTTTCACTTGCAACAATATTCATAGCCTTGTTGATGTTACGGTCGTTTTTCAGACCATAATTCTTTTCTAAGTACCAATGTATCTGATACACATCAGTATCCGTCAGGCTGGAAGATGTGCGCTGCCATCCGAGATTACCGACAATGTCAATCTTTCCGGACAGCTCATTTTTTCTGATTGCACCTTTTAACACCGGATCACGCTGAAATACCAGCATACAGTTATTGATTGTCTGACAGGTATTGCCTTTATCATTTCTAGCCAAATCTGCCCGAATATCCTCTACCGTGCTCATTTCCGTATCAAGCACTTCCCCGATTTCGTTCCATAATACGCTCTCTTCCGATTCTGACTCTCTCTGCAACTTCTTCCACCTCCTTCCTGCCTTTCATAAAAAGTTCCTGTTTATCCTCTGTACTACCCATGCACAAAATATCCAGCCAGTAATTCATAATCGGTTCCGCATGAAGCATCCGTGCATAGTCCTCTGAAAAAATAATATCCGGCGGCTTTCCATTAAGGAAAATACCCATCTGCTCTATCAGTGATAAACCATCCCTTAAACTCTCAATACTGTGATTGCACCATCTGTCAAAACGCTCCCTGATGTGTATCAGCCTCTCACGTTCTGTCCGTTCTCTACGAATACGCGCCCTGTCCTGCTCGCTTAATTCCTTATTTCCTTTGACCTCTATCGGCAACCGGAAATCTTCTACAATCTTTAATGCCGCCTCATATTGCGATAAACCAAACATCCGGGAAACATAGTCAATCGCATCCCCTCCCATGCCACAGGCAAAGCAATGATAATTCTTATCAATCTTCATGCTTGGGTGCTTATCATCATGGAAAGGGCAACAGGCTAACCCATTTCTTCTGACCTGCAGACCATAGTTTTCCGCTACCTGTCTCGCCGTCAAATACTCCTTTACCTCTGAAAAAATATTCAATATGCAATTTTCTCCTTTCCTCCGGAGAAAGCCTTTGCTATAATAAATGTGTGTGTTGGATAGAAAGGCTTTATCCTTTTTATTCATGAATGCCCTTGTTACCAGCAGGGGCATTTTTATTTACTTCAAGCAATTGTTTTACCAGTTCCAGCAGCAATCCTTCCTCTTCTGTATTGTCATTCTGTAAATGTGCCAATATCTGCTCCAATACTTTTGCCACCCTGACCGACATATAATTTCCGGCAATAACCGTTACCTCCTGCCCTAAAACTGCTTTCCGGTAATATTCACCTTTCGATATCCCCGATAAAATTATCTTCGCTTCCACTTGGTTTTTCTCTTCGTCACTCAGCCAAAAAGCAATTGTATTGCGCCGAAACCTGTCCTCTCGTTTACACGCCACTCTCCTCACCTCTTTCCACTTTTCCAAGCCTGTCTGCAATTTTCTCCTGTGCATCCATAGACTGATGACAATAGGTTTCAATCGTAGTTGTAACCTTTCCATGCCCTAACCGTTTTGCAATCTCAACTGGGCTGAATCCCATCTGCACAAGCATACTTGCATGACTGTGACGGGTACAATGAACTGTAATTTTCTTTACTCCCGACATCTTTATTCCACGCTCCATTTCGTGCTCAAAGAAGCTCTTTGTCCGTCCGACAAAAAGACGTGTTCCCGGTCTCACATGATACAATGTCGCAATATATTCCTTAAGTTCCTCCTGCAATTCTTTATGTATCGTAATCACACGAACCGAGCTTTCCGTCTTTGGTGCCGTAATCAGATCCTCTCCATCAAGCCTCGTCAAAGATTCGTCAACAGTTATGGTTCCCTGTTCAAAATCAATATCTTTCACCTGTAACGCAAGTAATTCTCCTATCCGCATACCTGTCCAAAATAAAATCTGAAAAGCAATCCATGAATCCTGCTTATCCATAATCGCATCTGAAAACTTCTGAAACTCCTCCAGCGTCCAATACGGTCTTTCATCCGCTTTACTCTTTCCCATACTTCCGGCTTTACGACAGGGATTGGAACACAAATCATAGAAATTTACTGCATAATTCAAAATCGCACTAAGCTGATTATGTATTGTTTTCAGATATGTGGGCTTAAAACCTTTTTCCATCATTTCTCCCTGCCATTTGCGTATCATGGGAGCTGTGATTTCATTAATTGGCGTCTTTCCGAAATATGGTAGCACCTTGTCATTCATTACATACTCTTTTTGCTTCATGGTAGTTTTTCGTAAGCGCTTTTCCATATCCGCCTTATAAATCTCCCAAAAGTCCGCCAGTGTCATCGTCGGATCAGATGATTGCTGCAGCATGAAATGTGCGTACCATTCTTCTGCTTCTTTCTTGGTCTTAAAACCTCTTTTTTGTGATTTCTTTTTGGTTCCTGTCCAATCTGTCCAGCGATATTGTATCCGCCATGTTCCGTTCGGATCTTTCTTCGCATTGCAACTCATGCACTTACCTCCTTTGCTCCTCCGTACCATTTTTCCTTAAAATACTCCACCGGAATCTTTCCGGCGATTGTGAGAAACCCTTTACTTGCCAAATCCTTATTCATTTCTCTAAGGATTTTATAGGCTTTCCCCATGCTCACACCAAGCATTTTTGCAATGTCTTCCGCACTGTAATAGATTTTTTCGTTCATATTGTTTCCTCCTGTTTATTTATTTGTTTCTGTATAGTATCTTTTTGTTGCGTTTTTATAATATCGTAACTTTTGTTTCGTGTCAATATCTTTTTGCTTTATTTTTTTGCTCTCGTGTGTTATCATATATATGATGTTGAACAGTTTCACAAAAATATAGCTTTAGAGCAGGAGGCATGTTGTTATGACAGTCGGGGAAAACATAAGACGTATCCGGCAGGAACGTAATCTCACCCAAAGGCAATTAGGAGAAATGGTTGGTGCAAGTGAAGCCTACATTCGAGCCTACGAAAGTGGCAGAAGAAATCCCAAGCCATCATCTCTTGAAAAAATAGCAGAAGCTTTGTCTGTCAATCCCGAAGTACTAGCGAACTCTGATTTTGATGGCATAAAAGCTATACACAGACTTTTTCAGATATTCCGCCAATATGATGGACAACTCTTTGAATATCAGGATAAAGATGGAAATGATATGGTTGGAATCAGCTTTGGAACATTGTCTTTGATGCGATCATGGTTAGACCGATATGAAGAATATATGCAAGAAGTTGAAAAATGCAATGAAATAAAAGATGTTAAGAAACGTGGGGAAGCTCTGCTGAAAGCGGAGGCAGCTTTTAATCTTTGGATGGATATTTATCCAGAGTCGGAACCATGGCAGGAACGACTTAAGATTCAGAGGGCACATGATGAGGTTATGGACAGACTAGGATTAAATTCTCAAAAATAACAATAAAACTCATAAACATAATTTTTTCAGGAGTAAAACATATGTTTTTAAATCGTACAAGAGATTTGGGAATTATTGGATTAAGTATTATTACAAATTTTGCAATTTCCATTATTACACATTTTATAAATAAACCCTTTTGGTTTAATGAAAATCAATTATTATATATATTTGCTACTTAACAAAAAGTTAAGTAGTATGATATAATTATATCATATTGATTATCAATTAAGAAGCTTTTTTAATCAAAAACCTATAAGGTCTTATTTCGGAGAAATCTCCATTACCAGCATTTAATACCCAATAATCTTTTTGAGAATTACTAAATCTAATTTTATCAGGTTTTACTCTTAGCATAAATGCAACTTTATAATAATGCCCATTGACTTCCATTCTCCCAGCATATCCATCAATAACAATTGGATTTGGGGAACAATAAACTCCCACTCCCACCTTTTGGCCTGGATGATTATCATCATTATAGCCAGAATATGCTTGCCCAGAGCCAGGCTTCAAATTTTGTTCCAAAATTATTTTAATAATTTCTTTAACTTGATCACTATTAGAAACTCCATGACAGGCTCCATGATAGGCAATACACCATTCTCCTGGCCTCCCATTACAAGCCAACCAATCATTATTACCATTATCATATTTTCCTAGCACATTTAATCCAAAACCAATCCAACCATCAGGTGGTGTATATGGCTTTCCTCCTCTATTTTCTCCATGGGCCCATTTTCCAATTAAATTATGCCCTTTTCCATCAAATAATTCTTTATTTGAGATAAAAGTATTCATAAATAATGGATCAACTTCTTCAAATGTTATATTACTAGGAGGTTGATAATTTTCAAAATTTTGTTTTTGAGCAAGTTCCTCTTTTGCCACATCAGTTAATGCTTCATTTGGTTGTGGATCATTATTTTCTTCATCTTCTTGATAATTATCAAATTCAGAATCATTATTATCATCATTTTTTTCATAAGTTTCATTTAAAAATTGGTTCATAAAATTCTCCCTTTTTTTCAGTATCATCATATTATTCATTAAATTAATTTGTTGCTGGTTTTGCATCATTCGATAATTCATCATCATAATATTTTTTTGATATTGGTTCAATAACATATTATTATAATTAATGTTATTCATCATATTCATATTCATCATATTCATATTATTCATATTCATATTATTCATCATATTCATGTTATTCATATTATTCATATTCATATTATTCATCATATTCATGCCATTCATATTATTCATATTCATCATATTCATATTCATATTATTCATATTCATTAAATTTTGCTGATTAGGAAATCCATTATCATCACTTTGATT